>NZ_VDFO01000064.1:0-7632 GCF_009600995.1 Companilactobacillus halodurans
AGCGTATCAATCTTCAAATTTTTTGGCTCCGAGCAAGCTCGTCAGCCAAATAAAAAACAGCTAGACCAATTATGATCTAACTGCTTATGTAAACTGCCATCAACTTAATTTGACGAACAGCCAAAAATATAGACAAAAAAAGATGTTCATGGTCGGCATACCACAAACATCTTTTAGAGATTAATATTTCACACACACTATAATTAAATAGTAGCCTTAAATTGTTGTTCAACGACATCGTACATGGCAACGTACTCATCAGGAGCAACACGTAAGAAAGGCATACCGTTTGACGTATTGATGACTGTATCTGTAGCCCACTTGCTATTAGGTGCAAGCGATACGTCTGTTTTTTGTACTAAATTATGATCATAAACTTTAACAGCTTTATCAGCACCGTCAAGTGATTGAACCTTAATAGTCATTTGACGGTTTTTGTATGCAAATCCATCTTTTGAACTCAAGAATTGATTTGGTGCGACTTGGAAGTAATCAGTACCATTGATACTTTGAGTTTTAGCAACTTTCCAAGTGCTGTTTTTTTGCAAAGCAACGTTGATTTTATCCCCATTTGGTTATACAGCTGTGCTTCGTCGCTACTTACTTGAGCATAATTTCCTTGGCTTACTGATTGAGCATTTACGTCAGTAGCTGCCCCAATTGTGCTAGTTACAGCACTTCCTGCACCCATTAGTGCGCACACTAAGAGTAAAATAGATTTTTTCATATTTTTGACCTCACTATATTGTTGTTAATTCCCTCGTACACTATTTTTTGGCAGAAAAATAGCGTACACAAAAATTGATTTTTTAAATTCATAGAACAAATATTTTAATATTTCACACACTGCTCATACATTTTCGGCATAATTATAAGCAACTTAATAGTACAAGCATTTATCCACTATTACAACAAAAAACTCTAATTTTTCTTGCTTTTTTCTATAAAAATTTCTATATAAATATTATCAAAAAAAGAAGAAAACGTTATAAACGTTGGTACTATTTACTTTCGTAGACATATATTACATGAAGATAATCTTTTCCAAAAAAATATTTTTTACAAAATTTTATCTTAAATACAAATTTTCACTCATTATCTATTAAAGACTAAAAAAGGGACTACCAATTCATCAAATAAATTGATAGTCTCTTTTGAACTCGTGAGAAAAATTTTTCTCTAAGTTCTAACTAGTATTTTTCTGTAAAAGATTGTTGAATGACGTACCACATACCTACGTACTCATCAGTTGCAATTCTAACGAATGGCATTCCATCTGAAGTGGAAATCACACGATCTGAATACCAATAAGTACCAGGAGCTAGAGCGACTTTGGAACTCTCAACAAAGTTGTGATCATAAACTGGGACATCCTCATCAGTCGTAACTCGGATAACTTCCGGTCTATCGCGATAAATATAGCTATCGCTTGAATTCAAATACTCATCTTTCCCAATTTGGTAATAATTTGTTCCATTGATATCAATCGTTTTACCAAGATACCAATCACTATTCTCTGATACAGCCTTATCGAGCGAATCGCCTTTTGAATTATACATTTCTGCAGTGCGATAAGCATCGACAAAGTACCCGCTAGTCACGGATTCAGCCTTGACACTTTGGACAGGTATAAATGAAAATCCAAAACCTAGTAGAAGAATGAATAACACTACTACAAATTTTTTCTTCATTTTTTATACTTCCTTAGTCTCCTTAGACTATCCAAAGTATAACTTGTTTAAACATATTTAACCAATGTTTTGCATGTTTTTTATATCATGCATTAATGACTTGTTATCATTTAATTTAGCTAGATAATAAGCTAAATTATAATGGTCTTCATAAGCTTGTTTATGATTAACGCCATTTTGTAAGGCTAAAGCAGCTGAATAGTTCAACTCATCTAAGAAATATGAAACATTTCTCTCTTGAGCAAAATCTAATCCTTCTTGACTTAGTTGATAAGCATCATCATATAACTTCATTTCGTCAAATGATTGAGCAATCATTTTATAAATAAAGAGAATTTCTAAGTCACTGGCATTATCGATATCTTTTTCTTCTTCAAAGGCTGCAGTGATCATTTTGAAATAATATGATGCTTGATCGGCAAAACCTTGATTCGAGTATCGTAAACCTTTGAACAAATAAGCTAATAAAGTATAAACATCAGTTTCATCAGATTTGGTATATTGTAGTACCTTATCGAACGTAAACATTGAAGTTTCAATATTGTTCTTCCAAAAGTCCAAAACACCATTGATCAACTCGTATTGTTTCCAATCATCGTTGCTCAATTTACTTCGTAATGAATCAATCTCTTTATCCAAACCATCAATATCTTTTAGTAAGGCTTTTTCTTCAATTTTATCAAGAATATTTTCTTGATTGTTTGCTTTAGATGAAAATTCACTAAATACATCGTTTAAAGTTAAGTCTAATCTTAGGCATATTTTGATTAGAATATTTACAGTTGGTGCAACATTATGTTTCTCTATTTTACTAATAGTATTTTGAGTACAAACATCTTGAGCCAGCTCAACTTGAGTTAAATTCATTTCTCGTCGTTTATTATAAATAATAGATCCAAGAAACAATGGCAACACACTCCTATCTTTGCTTTGACATTTATCAATAATACTATAATTACTAACAAAAATATACATATATGGGTTACAAATATTAAATAAATCAAATCTATAAGATTTTATATTTCCAAAATACACAAAAAAAGTAGTTGAACAGATGTTCAACTACTTAACTGATGCGGGTAAGAAGATTCGAACTTCCACGGAGATAACTCTCCACAAGATCCTTAGTCTTGCGCGTCTGCCAGTTCCGCCATACCCGCGTACGAGTAATACTATACACATAATTAAGAAAATTTTCAAGGCAATTTTTGAATGTCCTTGAGATATTTCAAATGACCGTGGCATTTACCGCAAACGAAACGTCTAGTATTGATTTTTTTGACTCGAAAATAAGTTTGATGACAGTTCTGACATTGATAAAGATGATACTTCCGATTCTTCACGGAACTAGTTATCGGAGAATAACGCAAACCTCCCACTTGCTTCAGCAAAGCTTTAAAAGTTCGGTCCTTATGCTGAGCTGGCAAATGGTCATTATATAAGTGATAGTGACACAATTCGTGCTTGATCACACCTACCAAGGTTTCATAACCAAAGTCTTGATAGATTTTAGGATTAATGTCAATGTGACGATCATTCAAGTGAAAACGGCCACCAGTCGTCCTCAAACGATTATTAAAACAAGCATAGTGAATAAAAGGCTTCCCAAAATCATCTTGGGAAACCTTTTTTATTAATTCTGTTAATTCTAAATCAGTCATTAGGCTAAATTAGTCAACTTTTGAATTAGTTTTGAAAACTTATCCATGTATTCGTCTTGTTTCTTTTCAGCTTCATCAAAACTGTGGCGATCAACTTGTTTCTTGTCACCAATACTAGTTGTCATTTCTGAACAAGCTTCAACATACTTCTTAAATGCAGATACTAATGAAATATGCGTACCCATCAAACGAGCAGGAGCTTTGCCCTTTTCCAATTTAGCTAAAGTTGTTTGATAGTTCTTAGTTCCGGTTGTGAAATCTTTTTGAACCCTTGCATATTCGACATCATCCATTTTATCCACTTTGCTACGATCCAAAGCGTCACGAATCTTTTCAAATTCTGGATTTAACTTATCTTGTTCATCTTGAATCGATTGAACAGTTTCATTGATCAATTGACCATAATTCATAGCTTTCTTTTGTGCGGCATTCATAACAATTACCTCTTATTTTCTTCTTGAGTCTTTTCAGTGTAAATATCCTTTTCGATGGTAAATCTTGGACGTTGTTTAACTTCGCTAAAAATCTTACCAACATATTCGCCGATGACACTGATACTAATCAATTGTACACCACCAAGGGCCCAGATGGATATCATTAATGACGACCAACCTACGACGACGTGACCATTGATTTTTCTAACAAAACTGTAAATCAACAGCAAAATACTAATTAAAACAATTAGAAAACCTAAGCCCATAATCATTTTGATTGGAACGATTGAAAATGACGTGATACCGTCCATCGCAAACTTAATCATCTTTCTCAATGGATATTTCGATTCTCCAGCAAATCGTTCTTTTCTAGCATAGTAGACCTTAGCCGATTTGAATCCAACTAAAGGAACGATTCCTCGCAAAAAGAGATTTCTTTCTTGATAACTCAATAAAACATCGCAAGCTCGTTGACTGAGCAATCGATAATCAGCTGAATCAGGAACAAGTTTCACGCCTAGAAATCCCATGAACTTGTAAAATAGTTCAGCAGTACCCCGTTTAAAGGCAGTATCAGTGTCACGATTATTTCTAACGCCATAGACTACTTCTGCTCCCTTTAAATACTCATCAACCATTTTAGGAATGGCATTGACGTCATCTTGCAAGTCGGCATCTATCGTTATAACGGCGTCAGAATCCTTGGAAGCACTCGTCACACCGGCCAATAAAGCGCCTTGATGTCCAAAATTACGACTTAACTTAACCCCAGAGACAAAGTGATACTGTTTTGAGAAACCATCGATCAATTGCCAAGTTTTATCACGACTACCATCATCAACGAAAACAATTTTACTATTTTCAGTAATCTTCCTTTCATCAACTAAATTTTGTAAAATTGCCATTAATTCTTTGGTCGTTTCATGCAAGACTTCCTCTTCGTTATAACAAGGAACGACAATACTTAACTTAAATAAATCAGACATTAACTTTTCCCCATTTCGATCCAACCCATTCGCAAATCTTAAAGAGACCTAAGCCACCTAAAATTGCAATTACAGGTAAAAATTCGAGTCGATAGCGACCCTGCACTTCAATCAATAATTGTACAACAGCGTATGCCATCAAAGGTAATAATATCAAAAACATCTCTTTATCGTGCGATTTTTTCCAGAGACATAATGAACCAATCCAAGAAAAGATAATCAGCATGACGCTTCCTAAGTAACCAAGAAGCTTTATATGATTAGTTAAACTTAGAGAATGTTTAGTTTCTAAGCCTGTGAAGTCAATTGTTCCTGATCTTCCAGCCCAAAGCGTTTCATTTTTATGCCAGAATAATTTCAGCCAACCATGCGTTGCATTCAAATTAGCAACATTTTCTTTGATGACTTGATGTTCCTTTTTACTCATCTTGTTGCGGCTTTCACTTAAATCAAACCGGTTCACCATCCCTTGATCATATGAACCATTTGAATTAGCATCTAGTCCAACGACGAATTTCCACTCCGAATCGCGATTCGAGAGCCCAAAAGAGTTTAAACCGGAACTTTTGACCATTAAGCCAGCTCCAGAAAAAATCACTTGGTAAATAACTAGCGTAATCAAAACTTTTAAAATTTTAGACCAATCGAATTTATTATTAGAAATAAATAAGAACAATAAAGCGTAAACGACGATTCCTGCAATAATAACTGGACCTATCGGTCTAACAATACTGCCAAGTCCCAAAGTTACTCCGGCTAAAATATAAGACCAATAACGGTCCTTTAGAATTAAATAAAACGTCAATAAGAAAAACATCATCCCGATATATTGATTATCAGCTTGGCTATTCAGTGCAAACCAATCTAGGTCAATCATTAGTAAAAATACGGCTAAACGAGCAATTTTTACTTTATTGAACAATTTGATGGAAAGCTGATAAACCAAATACAAAATTACAACTTGATAGAAAACATTCAATAATTGAACCGCAATGACATGGTGCCCAAAAATTTTGACGACGCCCATAACATAAACTAAAAAGCCAGTTTGATAGGCCCATTTAGCAAAATAATCATTATCGTGAACAAAAATATTTTTCCCCGACAAAGCCTTTGGAGCTGTAGTCCAAAAGGCCTTAAAATCACTGATTTGCGTTTTAGGAACAATTGCTAACCAAATTACAGCAACTAAGATAAATATCAACAACATGCTAATTAAAATCAAACGATTGAGTTTTAAATCATCGTCTCGAATCCTAAACAGCAGATAACCGACTCCTAAAGTAAGAATAATGGCACAAAGAAGAACCAGTATTGCTAATACTGGTTCAATTTTTAGATAATTTACTGTGTAGAAACTTCCCATTTGAATCAATACAACAGATGTAAAGATTCCCACGCAAATAATAATTAATTTGCTAATAACATTTTGAAATTTACTTAGCATTTTACTCCTCGATATTTGCTACTTTCTGCGGCTTCTTTAGGAAGTCCCCTAATTTAGATACACAAGTATTAATGTTGTCCATACTTGCGGCATAGCTAAATCTGAGATGACCTTTACCACCAACACCGAAGAAACTACCTGGCAAAATTGCTAAGTGTTCTTTTTCTAGTAAATCGTTGGCAAATTTAACATCATCTTGTTCGTATTCATCAGGAATCTTAGCAAATAGGTAGAATGCCCCATCTGGATCTGGACAATCGAAACCTAATTCGTTTAAGCCCTTATGTAAAACATCACGTCTTGCCTTGTATTGATCCCTCATAGAAATTGGATCGTCATACCCGTTGGTATAGGCTTCCAAGGCTGCATATTGCGTGATTGATGAAATAGAAGTTGTAGCTAATTCGTGAATCTTATTGATTTGCGAAATAACTGCTGCTGGTCCACAAATAATACCAAAACGCCAACCAGTCATAGCATGCGACTTAGACAATCCATTCAAAAGAATCGTTTGCTCAGGTAAAATTTTACCAAATGACACATGCTTGAAATTATAGGTCAATTCACTATAAATTTCGTCACTGATCACAAAAACATCATGTTGCTTCAAGACGTCTGCCAATGCTCTCAGTTCATCTTCTGTATAACTAACGCCAGTAGGATTACTTGGGAAATTAAGCAAGAAAATCTTGATACGTGGATTAGTTCTAAATGCTTCTTTCAATGCTTCAGGAGTGACCTTAAAGTCTGTCTCTGAAGTGTCAATATAAACTGGTGCGGCACCATTGAAGTCGGCATCCGGTCCATAAATCGTAAATGATGGTGAAGGAATCAAAACCTCATCACCGTCTTGCAAAATTGCATTGAATGCTGAGAATACACCCTCAGTTACACCCGCTGAGGCTATGATTTGAGTTTCAGGATCATAATTCAGATCATATTTGTCATGTAAATAGTCTGCCACAGCATGCAAAAGTTCATGAATGCCTTCAGGCACAGTATAATGTGTCTCATTGTCGTCAATTGCATCTTTGGCGGCTTTTTTGATATGTTCTGGGGTTGGGAAATTAGGTTCCCCAACAGTCATATTGACCACCCCTGGAATACTCTTTGCTTTAGCATTAAACTTAAAAATCTCTTGTTGCTTAATGGCAACTACAGACGGTTTCATAAGGGAGATTAAATCACTTTTCACTATAAACACCTCTTTTAGAAGATTACACCTTTATTCTAACATACGATAATTTAGAAAAAAAAAGACATTCAATGAAATGAATGTCAAAATATGGGCTGTACGATAAATAAAGTTGATAGGTATTTTGCCATCAACTTTATTTTTGTATACCATTTATTAGTAATAACCATTTAAGAACACCAAAAAAGGACACCATTCATGCCCTTTAGATGTTCGAC
>NZ_VDFO01000065.1:0-7496 GCF_009600995.1 Companilactobacillus halodurans
GAACATCTAAAGGGCATGAATGGTGTCCTTTTTTGGTGTTCTTAAATGGTTATTACTAATAAATGGTATACAAAAATAAAGTTGATGGCAAAATACCTATCAACTTTATTTATCGTACAGCCTAAATAACTCAGAAGTCCTACTTTTTTGATTCACCGAAATTATCAAGAAAATAAAAAACCTCCTAGAAAGGAGGCTCTAACCTATATTAGGGAGGAAGGTTATATATTAGTTTGTTTATTAAATATGATAGTAAATCAACATTCTTGTTTACCAACTACCATGGTAGATAGTAAATGTGAAGAATTTGTGAAATATAAAAAATTAAATATAACTTATCCCTAATTATTGTGTGACTGATGTTGCAAATTCAGGTTCGCTCGTAACGTTTGCTTGCGAATCTTGATTCAACTGCATATTTTCACTTTGTGTCCACTCATTGTTTGAAACTTGATAGAATTTATAACCATATTTGTTTTGAACCATTTGGCCGACTTTCCACTGTGAACCGTCAGCTAATTGACGGCCGGAGAAAGAATCCATCGAAGTATCATAAACATTGGCGGGACCATTAACGACCGTACCCACAACAGATTGCTCTTGAACTTGTTCTTGTGATTGCGTTGGCGTTTGATCAGCAGCTGAAATAATATTCAACGCACTGCTTTGTACATATTCGTCAGTCGCAATTTGAACATAGGAAACGCCATTTATCTCAGTGGTATTGCCAATCGTCCAAGAACTGCCAGTTGGAATCGTAACGCCAGAGATAGCTTGACCTTGGCTATTGACAACCGAAGTCGACCATTTAGCTGTTCCAACTTGACCAGAATCAACAACTTGCGTGTTATCAGTAGTTTGACTTTGTGTCTGAGCTTGTTGATTACTAATGTTTAAACTATTAGCTGCAATCCATTCGTTGGTAGCAACTTGGTAATAAGTTATACCGTTGATTTGCTTAGAATTGCCGAGCTTCCAAGAACTATTGTTAGGAAGAAAAGTACTTGTGATAGTTTGACCTTGATCATCAACAAGAACGCCACTACCGTTAACAGTACCTACTAAACCGATATCTGATACATCTGCCGCACTTACGGTTTGAGGTGACAAATTAGACAGTACGGTTGGAGCAATTAAAAGTGCTAATGCTGTTCCGATTAAAGCTTTGTTCTTTTTCATCGTTTGACCTCCTCGTTTTATTTTGCGGTTCACATTAAAGCTATAATGCAATCCTCCATAACACAAGAGGTTTAAGGAAGAGTTAATAGAAACATTATGATTTCTTTAAATTTTCGACTTAGACGATTTTTCATCAGTTGTTTAAAAAATTCGAGAAACCAGACGAATAGTCTTTGATAGTAAATTGGCGTTTGCCCTTGAGATCTCGGTCAGCCAGTTTGATGATAACTGAATTAGTGATGGTATCTTTTTTGGACCGAATCTGCGGTTTGATTTTATAGATTAAGCCGTATTCACTCGGCGTCTTCATTTTATAGACGCTAATCGAAACATTCTGATAGTTGTTCCAATCAAAGGGACCATCTCGTTGGTCGATAGCATGACGAGCTAAGCAGATAAATTGCTTTTTTTGATAATCATTTAACTTGTGAGTCGATTTATTCTCCAAAGTGATTTGATTGCCTGCGTGGTAATAGTAGGGAGCACAGTGGGAATTCTTGATTAATTGCGGAATACTAAAAGCTGCCAGCAAGATAAGAATAAAAATTATCCAGACAGCCCGATTCTTGAATTGCTTGATTTTTTGGGTCATATGGCACTCCGATAATTTGTTCTAACCTAAATATTATAGCCTTTGGGAAATGAAATTGTATACAGGAATTGAAGAGAAATCACGCCAGTTTTTTTGCTTAAATTACGAAATTTCTGTAATAAAACTTCCAATAACTTCTATTAATAGAGATTACAGTTGCAATCAAATATCAATCTTTTTGTAATAAAAAAAGACTCTCAAAATGAGAGCCTTAAAAATTTATAACTTATTGTCTTACCTTAGCATCAGAAGGCTCGATAGTTGTACGACCATCAGCTGCCGCATTCTTGATAGCACGGATAATATCGTTGTCGCTCCAAGCTCCAACTGTCTTGACCCCTTGGTCAGTCAATTGTTGACGAGCATTGGCGATATCTTGATCAGTAATCTTCTTACCGTTGACTTCCTTTTTTTCAACATCGAAATCACCATTAGCAGCAGGATTGTTGCTTTGGTCATCAGTTGAAGAATTGTTGTCAGTCGTTGTATCGGTAGTATTTGTGTCTGCGTTATTAGTATTCGTATCGGTATTATTAGTGTTGTTATCAGTAGTGGTTTGATTATCAGCTTTAATGGCTGTATTAGTGCTTGGAATCGATTTTAAGAGCTTATTAGCTTTCTTATAAAGATCCACATAGTATTTACCCTTAATGCCCTTAGCAGTCGTTACTTGTTCTAATAGAGACTTAGCTTGGTCGTTAGTGCCAGCGTCGATGAGTGTTTTGGCGTTTTTAATATCCAATTTGTAATTGCTGCGATTAGTTTGAATCTTATCAACTTTTTTAATCAGCGACTTAGAACGCTTGACCATCGTCTTATTACCGTTGTCTTGGTTCTTAATCGTTCGCAAAGCTTTTTTAGCATCTGAAAATTCTAACTTATCCATATAATTTGAAACTTTAGCGAAGTTAGTAGCTTGTTTCTTAGATTCAGTTGCTTTTTTAGTCTTCTTAGCCTTGACAGCTGATTGATAATGGTCAGCAGCTGTTTGATAATGTTTCTTGTCGACGGAGTTATTTCCCTTAGTCATCTCCGTTTTATAAGTGTCATTGTTACTGCTACTCTTGTCTGATGAGGCTGAAGAATTACCACAGCCAGCTAAGACTAGAACTAAACTAGTTGTTGCAAGTAATAATGCTTTTTTCATTTCCCAAATTCCTCCATATAAAAGTCCTGCGTGAATTATACCATGTCTAAAAAAATTTCAAAAACCGTTTCCGTTTTGAAAGTTGTCGCTCGTTATTATCTGTGTAAGTTACTTAAAGCGGCCGCAAAAACTTACAAAAATAAAATAAAAGAGGTTAGACAAATGAGTTGGAAAAAGACATCAATCATTATTACCATGGGAAACGACAAGTACAATAAAGGAAAGAAATCAACGACTTATAACAACATCATTGAAAATCCGACACAAGAACAAATTAAAATGTTTTCTGACGGATTACTACTATTATCTGATGGGGATGTATTTTTAGGATCAGAAGTAATCAAACACGATGAACTAGGTGCTGAATAAGAAGGGGAGTAGACAAAATGAAAAAATTACAATTGAAATTTCAAACTGCAGAAGGTCAAAAGAAGAACTTGGTTTTAAACTATGTCAAGTCAGGATTAGACGAAAATGCAACCAAAGCTGCTATGGAGAAGATTTCAGCCAGTAAACTTTTTGAAAGAAATACTGTCCAATTGTATGCGACAACCGTTGGTGCCAGCTATATTGACCGTACTGAAACCACTGTTTTTTAAAGTAAGGCACTATTTAGATAGAATTATTCAACTTTTTAAAGGATAAACCTTGAGCCTGCCACTTAATTCGACTAGAATAAGGGTAGGCTCTTTTTGATTGGTTTAACACTATAAAGGATTCGTTTGGACATTAATTGTAATCGCTTTGAGTTTTAGTTATTTATTTAATTAAATTTGCAAATTGCTTATAATTATTTATTCAAATATTACAAATTTGTGATATTTAATACAAAAATGTTACAAAAACGTCGACTTTATAATTTTAAGTTGATTAAAAAGCCGGAGTTTCATATAATGATTGTCAGTGGGGTAGCCCACTAAACAATTAAATAATAAATTCTTGTAGTCCAGGGGAGGATTAACATTGAAAAAAAATATTAAATACGCAGGAATCGCTGCTGCAACACTTCTAGCTGTTGCACCAATCGCTGCTCCTGTTGTCTCAAACGCAACTACAGTTCAAGCAACTACAGATCCAGCAACTACAGATCCAGCAGAAACAGAAGTCGCATACACTACTGCAGATGGTGCTACTGATTATCTTGGTCAATTTAGAGATAAGACTTATAGTACAAGTGATACAATTGGAACTTTTAAGTTAGTTCAAGGTACTACTTATGGTACAAATTTATCAACAACACCAACAGATGTGTTTGGCGATTCATTGATTAAGCAATCAAAGGTAAATTCAGCTGATGATACTTCATTTGCTGATGCTACTAATCCAGCAACAATCACATCAGTTCAAGCTTATCTCAGTGGATCAAAAACTGCATTGTCAGTTGGAGATGTTAACAAGAATCTCTCATTAGGTAATGCTGTTACATTTGACATTGCTTACTCGTACAAGACATCGGCTAGTTCTGCTGCTACTACAGGTACAAAGACAATTACATTTACACCTGCAACAACAACAACATCTTCAACAACAAAGGCTGCTGTCACATATACAACACCAATTAGTGTTGAAGCTAATTCAAATCCTGTTGCTACAAAACTTGATAGTTCTGTAAGCAATGTTTCTATTAAAGATCAAACAGGTGCAGAATTAGTTGGTAATGCTGATCAAGTTCTATCAGTATCTCCAGCTTCTAGATATTACACAACTTTGAAGGATGCTGAAAAAAATGATAGAACAACTGGAGTAGCAACAATTGGAACTGATGGTTTCGCTGCTGATACGACATATTATCAAAATATCGTGGTTACATCAGTTAAGAGTAGTACTTTAGATAATTATTTGGAAAATCAATTAGAGGATTCATCAGATGGATCATATACTATTAATGGTGTAACTTATGCAAATACAAATAATGGTACAATTGCTGCTGCTTCAGGAGACAGTGGTGCAACAATTACATTAACACGTGCCATTAATGCTGGCTCAGCAGAAGCAGCAGACTGGACAACAACTGCTAACAAGGGTGTTGTTACAACAAAGAATGATGCTGCATACTACACACTTAAAGATGACAACAACGACACAATTACAAACCGTGCATTAGCTAAGAATACTGATTGGGCAACTGATCAAAAACGTACTAATTCAAACGGTGATGTTCAATACCGTGTTGCAACTGGCGAATGGATTGATGCTGACGATGTAACATTCTCAGATGGCAGCAACTCAGGTTCAACTACTGGTGAATACACAGATGTTCAAAACATCAACGGTAAAGTTACACTTGACGGTCCTTCATCATTCATCTATGTTCTATACAATGATAATGGCGAAGCTGTTACAGGTCGTATGGTAGCCGGTAACTCAGAATGGTACACAGATAAGAAAGCTACAAACGCTTCTGGTGACACAGTATACCGTGTTGCAACTGGCGAATGGGTACAAGCAGGTAGTGGTGTACACTACTCAGCATACTAGGCCTTCCTAGTTTGTAAAAATTAAAGACTCGCGAAAGCGAGTTTTTTTTTGTCTAAAAATCCTATAAGAATGACTTTGAAGGTAGCGTAAAATTAGGCAATCGATTAGAATTGAAGAGTGCAATTAATATACAAAGGAGTTTATTATGTCACGTAATTTGAAAAAATTAGGGATTGTCTTTGCGACTTTTCTTTTGATTTTGGGAACTTTACCATTTGTTGGTCTCAGTCAAGTTAAAGCTGCTGATGAACAAGGTGCTGATAAGATTACTATTGGTACGATTAAAAATGCCGCTGGTATTCCAGCTGGTATGGCTGACAATAGTTCTGCTTTTAAGAAGAATAATATTGATGTTGAAGTCAAAGTCTATAATTCCAATACTGAATTGAATCAAGCTATTAAAGATGGAACAGTTAATGTTGCAGCTAGTAATTTAGTTAGTTATGCTTCCTTGGTCAAGTCCAATCCAACTTGGAAAGTTGCTGGAACTTTACCTGGTTACCACGCTTTGGTTGCTAACAAGAAATATAAGAGTTTCAAGAGTCTAAAGGGCAAGACGATTGCCATTGATAAAAATGACGCTTCCAAACAATATTTGAAGAAAATCTTGAAGAAACACAAAGTTAAGTATTCGAGTGTTAAGGTTAAACAAATAGACGCTGACAGCGACCGGGTTAATTCTTTGAAGTCTGGCGAAGTTGATGCTGCCGTTTTGGAAGATCCAGCTATCAGTGATGCTAAAGGTAATGGTGCTAAGATTTTGAATCGTCAAAAAATCAGTGGTGACAATGGCAATGTTTTGATTATCAACAATGATTTTGCCAAGAAGAATCGTTCTTCAACCCAAATCTTAACTAGCGTTATGGATGACCAAATCAAACAAATCAACCGTATCAATGATTATGGTATGGCTAGTGCCCCATTGAGAAACTTTGGTATCAGTAACAAGGGTGCTAAGATTATTACTAAGATTAATGTTAAGTTCAAGAAGATTCACAAGGTTAAGAAATCTGATTTCAAGAAAGCCTTTAAATATGCTAAATCACAAAAACTTTACAAGGGTAAAATCAATTACAAAAAAAATACTCTAAAAGTTAAAAATATTAAATAGATATAGAAATAACGTATCCAAATATGCAGGATACGTTATTTTTATATCTATTTATTGCTTATAAGCCACTGTTCTTTAATCGTTAATTTGATATTATAGTAAGGTACGAATTATTCTGCTACATTTTTAGGGGATTATTGTGGAAAAATTTAAAATGAATCAGAAATATTTCAAGATAATGATGCTTTGCTTGTTCTACTTATTAGTGTCGGTATTAATGTATCTGTCCTATAAGAGAAATTTTGTCTGGAATGGCGATGACATTTATTATCAGTTTCAACGTTTGATGGGGTTGTCGAACAATTATCAAGGTGGCTTATTGTTTTCAAATATTTCCACGACTAATTTTGGAAATATCGGTTATGGAGTCAACATCTTTTATCCGTGGCTAACCTTGTTGCCGTTTTACTTTCTTTTCCATCTCACCGGCAACTGGATTAGTGCTTACTATTTAGGCTTGCTGTTCTTCTTTTTCATTTCGCTGTTGATAAGTCACTATGCCATGAAAAAATTTTCCGGCAGCACAAAATTAGCTTTATTATTTGCGATGGTTTATAACTTCAGCAATTATCGCTTGATTGAATTATTCACTAGAGCATCTTTAGCTGAATACATTGCGACTATCTTTTTGCCGCTGTGTTTCTTGGGCTTTTATGAATTGTTCTTCGGCGATGGCAAGCAGTGGAAGATTTTGGCAATCGGCATGTCTTTGATTATTTTCACGCATGTCTTGAGTACTTTCTTGTGCATTATTATGTTTGTCTTAATCATGGTGATTTTTGTAGTCAAATTAAAATTTTCAAAACAACGACTTTTCAACCTCTTGAAAGCGGTTGTTTCGACGATTTTGATGACTTTGATTTTTAGGCTGTTCGTCAAATTAAGTTGATGGCAGTTTACATAAGCAGTTAGATCATAATTGGTCTAGCTGTTTTTTATTTGGCTGACGAGCTTGCTCGGAGCCAAAAAATTTGAAGATTGATACGCTT
>NZ_VDFO01000066.1:0-7438 GCF_009600995.1 Companilactobacillus halodurans
CATCTAAAGGGCATGAATGGTGTCCTTTTTTGGTGTTCTTAAATGGTTATTACTAATAAATGGTATACAAAAATAAAGTTGATGGCAAAATACCTATCAACTTTATTTATCGTACAGCCAAAAAAGAGACAGCCTACATATGGCTGTCTCTTTTCGTTCATATTCCTGCTAATAAAAATTTGTTTATAATTCAAAGTCTACTTAGAAAGCTATACCAATAACTACTGTCCTGGGTAGAATTGTTTCAAATTGAAGTTATGAGTATGCAGCAATCGAAGCAGATTAAGTTTAAATGAAAAAGGGTATTTAAAACGAAATCGTCGACGTATAAGATTGAAATTTTTTAATGTGTGGTTGTGTGTTAATTGTGATAACGGAAAATTGTTAGATACGAAGTCGTGAAGAAAACCCTCCCGTTGGATTACTCCAACCAGGAGGGTTCACTTCATCGACGAGTTCTAAAATATTTTTATTAGCACGAATAATTTCAGCTTTTAATCGTCACTCATGCTGTCTTTCTAGTACGTAGAGCGGCAACTAAAAAGATTATTGCAAATACTATAAACGCTAGTAATAAGATGAAAGCATACATGGAGCCACGTGCAGTATTAACTGCCATGGTCCCAATAGGCCGATCTTGTTGCAAGGTGATTATAGCTGATACAAGTGATGTTCCTGTAGCACCGGCGAATTGTTGCAACGTTGTGAAAGCAGCATTTCCGTCTGCTTGATGAAAGACAGACAACTGTGCAAGTCCACTGGTCATGGTATTGGCCATGACGATTCCTACTCCGACCATCAAAAACGCGTAAATCAGAAGTATCGCTTGCCCACTTAGTACTAAACCAAAGGCACTAAACAAGATCATTGCAATCAAGACTATCGCTGCACCACTTAAAACTGCACGGGCCTCTCCAAAGATATCCATGAACCTGCCACCAAATGGAGCAAGCAGTGCTCCAATCGCAGCACCAGGTAAAACGAAGAATCCTGCTAGTAATGCACTTTTTCCATCCACAAGCTGGATATAATTTGGCAAAATAAAAGATAATCCTAAGACAATGCTTTGTATTAGAAAGAAAGCTAATATATGCCAGTTGAAAGACCAGTTTTTAAAAATAGACAAATTTATTAGAGGTCGCTTTGAATGACTGGTCTGATATACGAAACATACAAGACCCAGTAACCCAATAAGCAACCAACCAATAAACTGAATCGGCTTAGAGTCAATAATAGATAAGTTATTGAAAGCTAATGTCAAACCGACGAAAGTAAGAATAATTGCCACCCAGCCAAAGAAATCGAATCCTTTTTTTTCGGTATCATGAGCTTGTCCAATTGAAAAAAAGCCAAGGATAAATGAAATTACCAGTAGCGGCAATAAAAGGATGAAAATCCAATGCCAACCTAGGCTATTGAGAACTATCCCACCCAATGTAGGTCCAAGTGCTGGAGCAATTGCAGTAATCAGCGTCCCAACGCCAATTAGAGTAGCTTTACGATTTTCAGGAGCCCAATCTAAGATGATATTGAACATCAAAGGGAGAGCAATACCAGTACCGACACCTTGAAGGATTCGTCCAGAAAGTAAGATACTGAAAGTTGGTGCTATCGAATCTATTACAAGTCCAATGATAAATAGTAGATTAGCTGTGATAAACAAAGATCTAGTTTTGAAGCGACGCTTCAAAAATGCAGAGATTGGAACAAAAATTGAAACAATCAGAATGTAGGCTGTTGTCATCCACTGTACTGTTGCAGTGTTGATGTGAAACTCCTTCATCAGAACAGGAAATATAATATTCATCGCTGTTTCAACGATGACCCCACTAAACGAGAGTAATCCTGCCGCAAATATTGCAGGAAAAAGTTTTGTTTCGTTTTGGTTGGTCATTTATAAATCACTCCTTAAAAAAATAGTTCGTATATGAACTAGTTTTATATTCTAACATAGACTTATATGAAATGGTAGTGAGGTATTAATTGATTTAAAATAGATCAAAATTTATAATATTGTTTAGTTAGTATACGAACTTGGAGGATTATAAATGAAAAATTCACTTGGGGTGATGCTTAAACAAGCTAACAACGCTCTGGCACGAGATGTTGATCACTTTGCTAAAACTATTGGCCTAACCGGAATGCAGATTTATGCAATTAATTTCATCTCAGATAACGAAGAACGTGATATTTTCCAACGCGACCTCGAGCATGAGTTCAATATCCGCAAAGCAACTGCTTCTGACTTAGTCTCTAAAATGGTAAAAAATGATTTACTGATTAGAGTTCCGGCATTACACGATGCGAGATACAAGCGTCTATTGCTGACAGCAAAATCGCGACGTTTGGAAAATCAAATAGAAAAATTTTTTGAAAAAAGTGAACAACGTCTACACGAGTTGTTGCTTAATAATTTTGATTCGGTATATCAAGGATTATCACAGATACCCGAGGTATTTTCGGATCCAACCAGTGAGCATCTTTCTAATGAAACAGAATGTAAATGAGATAGCAAAATAAAGAAGCAACCATATGGTCGCTTCTTTTTGTGTCTTAAAGTGTTTTGATAAAAAAACCGTCCATCGCACCGCTATGGTCGCTATTTTTGATGGGACCAGCAAGCTTTTGGTAACCAGACTTAATATAGACGTGTATAGCAGCCTTCAAGTTGTGATGAGTTTCTAAATAAAGTTGCTTATAGCCAGCCTTTTTAGCAAAATCTTCAACTAAAGCAATCAGCCTGTAGCTTAGCCCAAATCCTTGGGCACTAGAGTCTAGATAAATTTTCTGAAGTTCAGCGATACCATTATCCAAATCGAATTCAGCACAGCCAGCACCGCCAACGACTTTTCCTTGGTCGTTTTCGACTACGAAATAGGCGCGATTGTCTTGAGCATCGTAGAATTCGTTCAATTTGTCTAAATTGCTATCGAAATAAGCAGTCCCAGGGATGTCGAGACCAAAATGCTTTAAATCAGTTTGCAAGATATGTTTGATAACTTGGTTGTCTTTAGGTTTAATTGGACGTATGTTCATAGGCTGGACCCTCTTTTGTATGATTGATTTCATATCATAGCACAAAGAATAATTTTTTATAATCAGTTTACTGTATAATTTAGCTGTTAATTACAATAAGTTTCGTACTGGGGAGAATAAATTGTCTTATACATATACGAGAACAGAACTTGAAAAATCGATAGTTTTAGCATTGAGAACTCTTGGAGGTTCAGCTTCAAGAAAAGATATCAGAAAAGAAATGGCTAATAGTGGATATGAAGGGCTAACATATAATGATGTTTTTGGATTTAAAGTGTCAAAGAATGGTAACAAGTACATTCCATTTATGTTTGACTTCAATTTCGGTATTCAAAATTTAAACCATATTGGATATGTAGAAAAACCGGTCCGTAATAGTGATATTGTACTTACTGATGCAGGGCTGAATGACGACTTGAAAAATTTTCCAACAGCAGAACAGCAAGATAAAATAGATTCTTATTGGAATAAAAAACATGAAGAATACAAGTTAAGAAAAAATTCATCAGAAACTGATGAAAATTCCACTGAAGATGAAGTAATAGACTTTTCTGCTGATTCTTCAGATCAAGAGGATACGGCAGAAACTAAATGGAAGACTGAACTCCTTAATCAGTTAATGCAATTTGATCCTGGAAAATTTGAGAGTTTCTCGAGACTATTGATTTCCAAAATGGGTGTGACAATCGATAAAGAACGAGGAGTAATGCAATCAGGAGACCATGGTATCGATGGTTTTGGATATTTCACATCTGATGAGTTTAGAACTAGTCGTGTTGCTATTCAATGCAAAAGATACACTAAAGGTTCTGTTTCGGAACCTGAGATCGATAGATTTAAAGGTGTCATGGACAGTTTTAATGCTGAATATGGAATATTTGTCACTACTAGTTCATTTACTGATAAAGCTAAAAAGAAAGCCACTCAAGGTACTAACACGGTAACTTTGATCAACGGACAAGACTTAGCTGATTTGGTTGAAAAATATCAACTGCATATTACGCCGGTTACGATTTATACGCTCGATGATTATTATTATTAAAAATAAAATCCAAGCAGATTACTTTGAGGGTTTAGTAGTCGCTCTAGTGATAGCGATTCAACACACCAATTATCACGCCCATTATCCTTTGGAGGATAGAAGTAAATGGTAAAAGAAATGGTTAATTTTAAAGATCTTAAAGCATTAGGGCTACCTGACTCTCAAGCTAGGAGAGTCATTAGAGAAGCAAAAAATGTTTTTGTATCACGTGGGCTAGGCTTTTATAATGGAAAAAGAGTTGGTCTTGTACCTGTTTCAGTGGTTAGTGAAATCTTAGGGATTTCGTTCCCCGAAGTTGAAGAGCAAAGGGAAAAATAAAAATGAAGCGTACAAGATATATGAATGTTTACAAAGATAAAGATGCCAATGGTAAACCTTTTATTAGTGCACGTGTAGCTCATAATGAGGCAATAAAGGTTAAGAACGATGCTTTGGAATATTTTCATTAAAAAATTTGGAAATAAAGTTCTTAATGATATTGATATCATGGATTGCGAAGCATTTAGAACATGACTTTTGACTGATATTGGTTATACGAATGGTTACAGCAGTATGATTTATATTGCATTTAGGCAGTCTCTAGACTATGTAGTATCACTAGGAATTCTGCATAGTAATGTTTCTAAACGAACAAAAACAATTCCAAAGGTAAAGCTACAGTCAAGTATTGGGCTAAATCCGATTTTGAGAGAGCTATTTAGCAAATTTGTATGGATAGTTATTATGAACGTTTTCCGTTTATAATGATTTGGTTGTACTTTATGACTGGTATGCGTGTTAGTGAAGGATTAGCTTTAACTTTAAAAAATGGTAAATTAAACGTTTATCATAATTTGTTTTTGAAGAGTAAGAAGGAGTATGAAATTCATTCTTACACTAAAACTAGTAATGGTAAGCGAAAATTATCATTTGATGCTGATACTGTTAGGTTTCTGAAAAATTGGAAAAGAGATCAAGCTAGGCATGGAGTTAAGAAATTTGTTATTTCGTATGATGATACTCCGATGATTCGTTCCACTGTTAATAGGATTGTTAAAATATGCCAAGTTGGCAGGTGTACCGGAGATAGATGTTAAGGGATTGCGTCACAGTCATGTAATATAATGCAGATGTGTTGACTGTTTCTAGGAGATTGGGACATCCAAGCCCAGGCATAACTCTGAAGTATTACTCCCATCTCTGGAATAGAAACGATGATGGATTAGCAAAAATGATGACTGGAAATATTAAGCTTGATTTTTCTGATATAACGAAGGTTAGTTTTAATGGAAATCAAGTGGTAAGTTCTAAAAACGTTCAATAAGTTCGTGTATGCCAAAAGTATGCCAAATATGGATGTGCATACTACAAACATTGATATAAAAGTGTTTGTAATGTTTTATACTTATTGAGTGGGAATAATATTTTGTAGAAAATATAAGAGCATCTCTGATTTTATTCAGAGGTGCTCTTTTTGTGGTTCGATAAATACACCAATTTTAAAATTTTGATTATATTTCTAAATTTGTAGAGTATAATCAAATTAATTATAAGTTTTTAAGGATTTTTTACTGGTAAGTGGAGAAAGACAGCCTCCTAAAAAAGGGGATGGTTTGGAATAATTAAAGTAATTAATAGTAGTGGTGATTTGTATAAATATTATTGAGGAGAAGGAAATACATAATGAATAACAACGGTGATTTAAAGAAAAAAGGGAAATCTTCAACTGAAAAGGTTATTATTGGACTTTTAGTAATAGCAATATTCGTTGCATTAAAAATTGGTCTTGGTAATTTAAATTTTTTTAATCCTATGCCTTCAGGATTATCAAATACGGATAAAATCATGACCTATTTGGGAGAGAATAAAAAGAGTAATGAGCAAATTTCTATGACGTCGATGATGTCCCAGCTAAATTATAGCAACTATAGAGATATACAGGAAAGACTGCAAACCGATCCAGTTATTTTTGTGATGAAAAATAAAGATACTGGTAGATATGTCTTCAAGTATAAGGATCATTATGTTTATTTAATTAAGGAAATAACAGACTTTTACCAGGACGATTCTTATAAATATATCTATTTTGTAGCTAGTATCAAAAAGAGTTCTGATGGCAAGCAGTATGTGAAAGAAGTAAACACTAAGAAATATGATGATAGTAATGCAAAAGAAACAGATGGTTATTCTATACAAGATTACAATAATTATTATGGAACTGATGATAATTAATATTTATACTTTGTATAGTTGTTAAAAGAAAATATTTTCCGACTTTTATGAAAATGTTTTCAAATTTTGGTTGAACTGATGATATACTGTAACCGTAAACAATGATGTAAATTGCTAGTTTGTATGTAATGTATTAAATAGGGCTTGGGTATTATTTCTATGTAAAATTAGTGATTCTTAGCCATCTACATCATATAAATTTACTATGGGGAGGGGAAATGGAATAGTAAAAGTACATTTGTGATTTGAATGAATCTTGAGGATGAATCATGATAATAACATTCATTTTCTAATTAAGTAAATAAAAAAGGGGAGTTAGAAAGAATGAATTTTAAAAAGAAGCGTCTTAATAAAGCATTAGAAGACAAAATTTATCGTGTTAAACTTGTACATTCAAAAAAGGGTTGGTTAGCTGTAGGATTAACTTTTATAACTCTATTTAGTGCTACTATGTTAAGTCAAAAGACTGTTGATGCATCAGCGGTTAATAATGTTGCCATTGCTAATTCAACTACAAGTAGCTCAGTTCAACTTTGGAATAATGTTACTAATAATGAAATTCACAAAGCTAATAGAGGACTTGCCAATGGTACAGCGTGGAAAACCGCTAAAGCCGTTAAGGGCGTTGATGGAGAAACATATCTACTTGTAGGTGTCAATGAATATGCTGATGCTAAACAAATGGATTTGTCTGATGAAACATCATCACAAAATTTAACAGGTGTTTTACGTACTAGTTCTAGTAAATCAATTATAAGATTGTACACGAACCCATTAGCAGAAAATGGTGCCCAACTTATTACAAATCGTGGATTGGCTAAAAATACAGATTGGAAGACTGATATAAAAGTTGTTGCAAATGGGGAAACATATTATCGTGTTGCTACTAATGAATGGGTTAAAGCTAGCGATGCCTATTTGGTAGGTGAATCATCCAGAAGCAATAAGGCATATACAAAGAATGCACCAGATGAAAATACAAATAGTAATTCAAATAGTTCAAATAATAATGGTGGTTCTACTCCAGAACCAGTGCAACAATCTACGATAACAACTAAGTATGTAGATGAAGACGGTAACGAAGTTGCCGATGCAAAGACTGAAAAAGCCAATAAAGGAGAGAAATATACTGCCAATTCAATTACAGTA
>NZ_VDFO01000067.1:0-7156 GCF_009600995.1 Companilactobacillus halodurans
TATGTATATTACTATAACAACAAAAGGATAAGGACAAAATTGGCCGGAAAGACACCGGTAGAATACCGGAATCTTTCCGACCAACTGATTGCCTAAAATAAACTCCAATTAATGGGGTTCACTTCAAAGAAGATTACCGTCACCATTTATTTTTATATAATTTTATATTTCATCAATTTCTTCACCATGATCTAAAACATTCTTTAAATTACGAATCTTTTTAATTTCAAATTTCCAAGTACTTACCAAAACAGCAACGGATCCTGCCCAAGCAAGTGGGTTAGCTAAAGCAGCACCGTAAAATCCGAAGAAGTGGATTAAAACGATTCCGGCAAAGACTCTCATCAAGAGTTCAGCAATACCGGCAATAGTAGGGGCTTTTTGATTTCCCAAACCTTGTAAGGTATATCTGACGATAAAGAGAATCGAGAGGATAAAGTAAGTGGAACCATTAAAGTAGTAATAGATTTGAACTAAATTCAAGACATGTGTTTGGCTACCATTCATGAAGAGATGCGAGATGGGACGTCCAAACAAAATCAACAAGGCACCAATAACTAAACTGGAACCAACTGAAATAACGATTCCGTCTTTAACACCTTGTAGGAGCCGTTCGAATTTTTTGCCACCTAAATTTTGAGCTGTATAGTTTACCAAAGCTAAGCCAAAACTAGCAGCAGGTAAAGTAGCGATTTGCTCGACTCTTCCAGCAACTGTGTAAGCTGCCACAGCGTTGGCACCCAAAGTATTTAACATAACTTGTAATATGATTGAACCAATGGCAATGATTGAAGATTGAAAACCCATTGGTAAACTGATTGAAAGCAATTCTTTAATTTCTTTTTTATCGATATGAAAATCGCCGAAGCCTAAAATTAAATAAGGAATATGTCTTCTAATGTAGAAGTATAAAACGACAAAAGTTATTGTCTGAGCAACGATTGTTGCCAAACCGGCACCAGCAACTCCCATTTGTAAATAAAGAATGAAGACTAGTTCTAAAGCGATATTTAAAATAGTGCTGACGATCAAGAAAAACAATGGAACTCGAGAATCTCCTAAAGCACGCATCGTATTACCCAAAAAATCGAAACCGACAAAGGAAAAAATCCCAGCAAAGATAATTTCCAAGAAGATAAATGCGTCATGAATCAAAACTTTTGGAGTCTGCATAACGACTAGAAGTGGGTAGGCAAAGATTAAAGCTAGGGCTGTGAATATGACTGCAATAAATAATGAAATTATGATTCCTGAAGCAAAGCTTTGACGAACGCCTTCTTCGTCATGAGCACCATGCTTTCGGGCTGTTAAGATGGTTAAACCACTAGTCATTCCTTGAGCAAAACCAATTACTAATCCGGTCAATCCTCCAGTAGCACCGACGCTAGCTAAGGCGTTGACGCTGATAGTTTTTCCAACGATTAACGTATCGATGAAACTATAGAATTGTTGGAAGAAATTTCCTAAAAGTAAAGGAATTGTATAGAGAAATATGACTTTCATTGGTTTTCCACGTGTTAAATCTATCATATGACTAAATTCCCCCTCATTAAGATTAAGGCTATTCTAGCATTTTTGAATTCATTAGTTACTGTGGAGCTCTTTAAAAGGTCTAACAATACTATTTAGCAATTATGAAACGACCCAAATTATGGAGTAGGTAAATTTAACAAATCAAAAAATAGTAATTATTTAACAAAATATTGAAAAATTAGTTTAAAAATGTAATCAAAATTTTTGTTAAAATGCTGTAAATAGGCTATGTTAAATGTACAAAATAAATTATTACGAGGTGTTTGGATGTCTACAAAATATGATTTTGATGTTTTATACATTGGAGCAGGACACGGTACTTTTGATGGAGCAATTCCACTGGCAGCTAGTGGAGTTTCAGTTGGTGTAATCGAAAGTGGATTGATTGGAGGAACTTGTCCAAACCGTGGTTGTAACGCCAAGATTACTTTGGATGAACCGGTTAAAATTAGTCGTGAGGCTAAACGTTTAGGAAACATTTTTGATGGCAATCTATCAATTAATTGGACTAAAAACGTCGAACACAAACAAGAAATTATTGATCCTTTACCAGATATGCTAGGTGGAGGACTAGAGAGCAATGGTGCCACTATTATTAAAGGCCATGCTCAATTTAAGGATGACCATACCGTAGTTGTCGATGGTACTAAAGAAGTAATTGCTGATAAAATCGTTATTTCAACTGGATTAAAGCCTCATCGCTTGGATATTCCAGGGAGTGATTTGGCTCATGACAGTGAAGAGTTTATGAATTTGAAAAAAATGCCAGCACGTGTTGTTATTGTAGGTTCTGGTTACATTGGTATGGAATTTGCCACGATTGCTTCAGAAGTAGGGGCTAAAGTTACGGTCTTATTGCATTCTGACAAAGCTTTACGCAAATTCTATCAACCATACGTCGAAGATATTATTGCTGATTTGAAAAAACGTGGCGTCACTTTCGTCAAGAATGCCAATGTTCAATCATTTGAGAGAAAAGATGATACATTTACCGTAAACTATGGCGATTCACAAACGCTTACGACTGATTGGATCCTTGATGCTACCGGAAGGATTCCTAATCTCGATAGTTTAGGCTTGGAAAAAATTGGCGTTAAATATGATAAGAGCGGAATTTTTGTTAATGACCATCTTCAAACTAATATCATAAATATTTATGCTTCAGGGGACGTTATTTCTAGCGACCAACCAAAAGTTACTCCTGCAGCAGCTTTTGAATCATTATATTTAATGAAATTATTCTCAGGCAAGACAGATGCTGCAATTGAATTTCCAGTTATTCCATCAGTTGTCTTCACATCGCCTCGAATTGCCAAAGCAGGTATTAGCGTTGAAGAAGCTAAAGAAAAGGGTTATCAAATCACTGAATTAGATCAAAGTAAGAATTGGTATTATGGAGTCGATAAGGAAACTCTTGCTAAGAGTATTCAAATTCATGATCCAGATGGCCATTTAGTTGGCGTAACAGAAGTCAGCGACCAAGCACAAGATGTTATTAATGCACTGCTACCAGCTATTCAATTGAAATTGAATCGAGACCAAGTGGAAAGCATTGTTGGACTATTCCCAACGATTGGCTTTGACGCTTGGAGCCGGGTTTAATTTTGAATCATAAGGTTTTAAAAAGTCTTCGTAATCCGATTGAGATTACGAAGACTTTTTTAGTTAAAGACCAATTTATTTAAAGCTTTAGCAATACCATCATTATCATTAGTGTCCGTGACATAATTAGCATGAGATTTAGCTAAATCAGAGCCGTTTCCCATTGCAATGGCATGTTTAGCAAAATCGAGCATTGGTAAATCGTTTTTTTCATCACCGAAAGCCATAACTTCATCAGAATTAATATTGAGTGCTTGTGAAAGTTGTTTGAGACCTTTTCCTTTGTTGACGTTTTGATGCATTATTTCAATGAAATTATCGCCGGCTCGAACAACATAAAATTTTTCTGCTAAAACTTTATTAACAGTAGGTTCATATTTATCTAAATCGGATTTTTCACCAATGATAGCAGCCTTTGTGATTTCAAAATCGGCTGGTAATTGATCCGGCGTGCGAACAAAAATTCCCGCTTGATTTTCCCAAGCTTGCTTGACGACCATACGATTGATATCTTGGTTGGAAGTATAGACGTTGCTGTCGTTATCTAGAACGTAATAAGGCATCCTATGACTTGTGGCAAAGTCAGCCAGTTCTCTATATTCAGCATTATTTAAAGTGCTACGGGACATTATTTTTCCAGAAACAGTCTCGACTAAAGCTCCATTATTAGTAATAACATATTGTTCGTCGCCGGAAATTCCTAATTGGTCTAAATAACGACTAACTCCAGCTAGGGGCCGTCCAGAACAAAGAACTACTTTGATACCAGAATCTAAAGCTTTATTAAGCGCTTTCTTTGTACCTAAAGTAATTTGGTGATAGGAACTTAGTAAAGTATCGTCAATATCGACTGCAATCAATTTGATCATATAAAAACTCCCTCAAAATTTGTTAATTAAGATAATTGTATCAAATTATTCAAGACATTATGTTTTTTAAGCAAAAATACAAAAAGAAACGGAACATAATATAGCTTTCGATTAAAAAGCCATATTATGTTCCGCGTTTATGTAGCAAGTTTAAGAAGCGAAAATAATTATGATTCAAATTTTTTTTCGATTCTTAAATGATAATTTTAATAAGTTAATTCGATTTCTTGATTAGCAGTCAAAGGCAGATTCTTATCTGTGTATTTAACATCCAAATCTTTATCAGAACGAATAGTAGCAGTGTCTTGCGTGATTTGGAAGGCAATATTAGCACCTTTAAAGTTGATATTAAAATCAATTTCTTCCCATTGTTCAGGAACATTAGGATTGATTTCTAAAGTATCGCCTCTAGTATCGACACCAGCGAAAACGGAAGTGACAACGCTTAAAGTAGCGCCCATAACTCCTAAGTGGATGCCTTCAGCTGTTGTTCCACCTTGAATATCGTAGTAATCACTAGTTAAGGCTTCATAAAAGAGTTTCCAAGCTGTTTTGTCGTCGTCGATTCTTGACAGCAGCATTGAGTAAACGATTCTTGAAAGAGTTGAGCCATGAGTTGTTCTTTCAATGTAATACTTGATATTGTCGTTCATAAATTTATCAGTATTCTTAACTGGATAGCCTAAGTCATCCATGATTTGGAAGAAGTCTTCTTCGCGAAGATTAAAGAGTGCCATCAAAGTATCAGCTTGTTTGGCGACTTGGTAATTATCAGGTGAATCATTATGTGCTTTCAAAATTCGATCCATCCGAGAAATATTGCCATATTGTTGACGATATTTTTCAAAGTCGAGTCGTTTCAAATCAAAGTAACCTTCAAATTGTCCTAAGATATCATCCTTGAAATCGAGTTTCAAATTTTGTCTGATGTCATCGAGTTTTTCAACATCTTGAGAAGTGAAACGGGAACGTTGCAAGTTTTCGGAGGCCACATCGCTAGGTTGATCTTTTAATAATTGTGCTAATTTTTTAAAGAGCCAACTGACCATAATGTTCGTATATGCGTTGTTCTTTAATCCTTCATTGTCTTTTCCGGGATAACCTTCGTGGAATTCATCTGGTCCCATGACATTTTTGATACTGTAACGACCAGTATTTTCATCAAGTTGAGCCATGCTGATCCAAAGTTTGGCAATATTCAATAATATTTCGAGGCCAAATTCTTGCATGAATTCTTCATCTTGGCTGATGTTATAGTAAGTCAAAACATTATAGGCAACTGCTAATGAAACGTGACGTTGCTTACGAGAATTATCTGGATCCCACTTGTTAGTGATTGGATTAAGGTGAACTTCTTGAGATTGTTCATCGCCGTACATACCGCTTTGCCAAGGATACATTGCTCCTTGGAAATCGTCATCTGAAGCATAATCCATCGCTGCTCCCAAGCGATTATAACGATACATCAAGAGGGCCTTGACTAATTTTGGTGAATGCAAAACATAAAAATTCATGTCGAAAAGTTCGTCCCAGAAAATATGACCACGATAACCTTCACCAGTTAAACCACGAGAACCAATGGAAACATCAAGGTTTTCATTAGCCTTAGTTTGAGCGGCACAAGTCATGCTATAACTATTCAGGTGCAATAATTTTTGAGCCGTAATATCACCTGCGACTACGATATTTTCTTTTTTCCAAATGTCTTTCCAAGCAAGTTGAGCTGAATTCTCAGCAGTTTCAAAATCTGGCTGGAACTGGTGTTTTTGAATTATTTCGGGAAGATTTTTTTGAGTTTCTAATGAAGTAAAGATTGCTACTGCTTTTTCAAACGTGTAGATTTGTCCTTCTTTGCCGTCGAATTCAATAGTTTGACTAGCAACTTCTGGCCCGTTGTCGACAGCGTAACTAGGATTATTGATATTTTGATAATCAATAGCAGCTTTAATGCCTATTTTGATATTTGATTGATTTGTGTGAGCAAATAATAATTGAGTTTTATTGTCATTTTTTATTTCATCAGTTGCCAAATGCTTATTTGCTAAATTGCGATATCTTTCGACATTCGTATTGGTGACAGTTGCATCAATTTCAGTTAGAATCTTAATTTTTCCTGAGAAGTTAAGAGGTTGAATTGAGTATTGTAAGTAATAGTCGTGGAAATTATTCAAGTCAGCAACTTTTTTTTCGATGACTTTTAGCTTTTTGCCATCAGCTAATTCAATCAGTTGTGTAATAGTCAAGACGCCAGTTTTCATATCTAATGAGCGAAGTGATTCTTTGATTAAATTCTCATCGATTTTGAAATATTCGCCATCATCAATTTTGAAGGTGACATATTGAGCGTTTGGTAAATTAACCAAATCTTCATTGATGATGTTTCTTCCATTAATAGGCGTTCCTAATTGATTAAAGACACCAGCTACGTATGTCCCTGGATAATTATCGTCATCAGCTTTTGCTTCAAGGTAAGTACCTCTTAAACCAAAATACCCATTTCCAATAGTTTGCATCGATTCTTGTCCATATTGACGTTTACCGTGGTCGAGTCCGTAATAATCTAAATGCCAGGCTGAATATTTTGTTTCTTTTTCAACCAATTCGGTTAAATCTTCATTTTCAGTTTCTTCTATATTATTAATGACTGGAACATGGAAAACATTTTCTAGAGCATTCGCAAAATCGACTTTTTTATTTTGATAGTTAAAAATATTTTCTTTTAACTGTGATTCACCTTGACTGGTAATCACAATTGCATCGATTGAGTTATGTATTTGTTTCTTAAATAACTCGAGATTTTCTTTGAGTTCTAATTCAGAATTAAATGTATAACTTTTTCTATCTGTGAAATTTTCATTGTTATCATATGAAATTTGGTCAGCAGCGATACTTAGAAATAGTGGTTTCATGATTAATTCCTCCGTAAAATTACAAAATATGAAATATATATATGTTTAAACATATATATACACATAGTATTATACACTCTTATTTTAGCTCTTTAATATGTTTTTTATAAGAAAATATTGGTGTTAGTCTGATATTCCGGACACGGTCTCTATGTTAAAATTGTGAAATTAATAAGGAGAACTTATCTATGACTCAAAAATTTTCAGCCGAATTTCAGGCCTCAATTATGGATCTTTACCATT
>NZ_VDFO01000068.1:0-6823 GCF_009600995.1 Companilactobacillus halodurans
AATAAATTCTATGTGTAAGTGCGCATTGACCTCGTTTCACTCGGTCTGCTGATAACCATACAATCAATTTTTGCCGTTGTTGAATGGAATGTATTCTTAATTTAATTTATGCTTACACTTAACTGATTTTGTTATGCTTTAAATGCTAAAAATTGTTGCATATCCCGCTGCTTTCAACCAAATTTTTTTAATTGCTTTATGCAGAGAATCTTCATAAACCTGGCAACAAAATTTGAATAACTAACTTTAAGAACTGCGTATCTAAATTGAAATTATTATTTTAATGTTAGGAGTAATTAAGCTGGACTAAAAGAAAGTATTAAAACCAATTGATGAAATACTTGCTGATCCTTGGCAAGTTGATATTCAAGAATTATTTGAAGCTTCCGTCAATAAACCCGACGAGATTAAAAAGAACTTGTATGATTCCTTATACACTTATATTTTGCAAAAAAGACAAGAAGATATTATTAATCGTCCATGTTTCGTCATCTAGCCCTCTAAAAAGTCCCTGAGGGCTTTTTATTTTGAGTTTGGTATAAATGTATATAAATAGCCTTAAAATCGCTGAGAACAAAAAATAAGGCCCTTAAAGACGAACATAGCAGCTAAATTCTTGTTAAGATTCAAAAAACTAACTGTTTGCTGTCAATGGTAGCGGACGAGCAAAGCGTGGGAGCATAAGGAATTGACAGCTTTTAACCAGTCTTAACACTGAATTGGCGAAAGCCAAAGTTTCTACAAAACTTTGCTTTCCTGCCTAACGGCGAGTGAAAAAGCGGTCAAGCTGGCTCAGCTTGGACGGGGTTCGGGGCGTCAGCGCCCGAATTAATGTGGCTTGCCACACCTTTTAGGCAACGAACGGAGTGAGGCGCAAGGAGCGTAGCGACTGAAATTTAATGTGAGCCGGTTTTGGGCTCACTCCTTTGTGTTTTTTGTTGCTAGGTTTTGACCTCGTACAGTGCTGCCTCTTTTATACCTCTTTTATAAACCTCTTTTAAACCTCTTTTAGGCCCCATTTTAGCCTTACTCTCCCAAGGGATACAGGAGTTTATAGATAGAGTTTTGTCTGTTTATAGATAGAGTTTTGTCTGTTTATAGATAGAGTTTTGTCTGTTTATAGATAGAGTTTTGTCTGTTTATAGATAGAGTTTTGCAGTATTATATATTCATAAAACTATATTCATTAAAAGAGGTGCTTCATTTGAGTAATGAAATTGTTAAATATGATCCTGAATTAAATACAATCCCACTTCGAAAATTCACTCCTGTTGAAATGAATTTATTCTTCTCAATAGTTTCTAGAATGCGTGACAAGGGTGACGAAACTGTAAGGTTTTCATTTGATCAATTAAAAGAATTAAGTGCATATAAACCTACAGCAAATAACCGATTTATTGACGATATTGAAAGTACCTATCAAAAAATTTTAGGATTACGCTTTGGAAGGCGTAGTAAAGATGGGCTGTATCGTGAATTTTTTGTTATGTTTACCGAATTTGAGATAAACGGCCATGCTGATGATCCTTATGTTGATATTAAAATTTACCCCAAAGCTATAAAATTATTAAATGAGCTGGAAAGTTGGGTTCGTTATGCTTTATCAGAGTTCAGAGATTTAAAAAGTAGCTACGCAAAAACCATGTTTCGGTTACTAAAACAATTTAGAACTACTGGGTACGCTTACTTTTCAGTTGCAGACTTTAACGAGCTATTAGATGTCCCTAAAAGCTATAAAAGTAGCAATATAAATCAATCCGTTTTAAAACCCATCAAAGAGGAACTTACGCCTCTTTTTAGAGGCCTAACGGTTAGAAAAAAATATGGTAAAGGCCGCGGAAAACCAGTGATTGGGTATTCTTTTACTTGGAAGTCTGAAAAGAAAAACTCTAATGACTTCTCACAAGGTCAATTTCAAGATGAACGTCAAAAGCTTTTTAATATTCAGCATAATGGTGAATTAACAGAGCAGGAAAAATGGCGTGCCATTGACAAAGTTAAGGGGTTGACTTTAGGCTCCACTGAGAAACAAGCATTGGCTGATAAACAGGCCGAGCACGATAAAAAAATAAGAGATCAAGCAAGAAAAGAAGCACTTGCTGAACTCCGAAAGGGGTTTGGAAATCATGCCTAAAACTATTAGAGAACTTGCTGACGAATTTGGTGTATCAAAACAAGCCATTAGGAAAAAACTAGATACAAACTTTAGAGCAAACTATGTACAAACTGTGACTAGGAACGGGGTACAAACCCTAGTTGTTATTAATTCAGGATATTTGCTGTTAAAACAGCATTTTGGTGGTGGTAACAACCGAAAATTCAGAGAGGAAACATTTACTAGTAACACTGGTAACACGAATATAGATACAATAGAACTACTGAATCAGCAATTATTAATCAAAGATAGCCAAATTAAAGAAAAAGATGAACAATTAAAGTCAATGCAAAAATTATTGGATCAATCACAACAATTACAGTTAATAGCCGAAAAAAAAATTGAAAAGTTTAAAACCATATCTTCTAAACAAGGTGAACATGATACCCATAATTTAAAGAAAAAAAATAATACTTGGTGGCACTTCTGGTAAAAACGTATTTTTATATTTGTTGATCAAAATTCAATATTAATTGTAAAAAGGCAAAAGCAAGCACTTAGGTTATTCTTCTAGTTGGGCTTTATAATCTTTAACGTTTTAGTGTAGTAGGAACTCGACACGTTTTTTCTAACCATATTATATATAGAAAATCTCTATTGTTTAAGCTTCAAAACCGAAAAACAAACAATTGCTATATTATAAGTGAACTACAAAAAATATAAGGAGATTAGATTTATGTTATTAATTAGTATTTTACTTAATATTATATTGATTGTCGGAGAAGTTTTGACGTGGCTTAAAATACCAAATTGGCTTTTAGAACATTATAAATCAAAATTAGCGCAAATTAATCAACAAAAAATTAACAAATTTAATTGCCACACACAGCAGCAACAACAGAAATTCGAAGAAAAGTTACAATCAACATTGGCGGAACAAAAAAGAGACTTTGAACAAAAAGCAGAACTATTAAAACAACGACGGACAATAATTCCAATCATCTATGCCAAATTACTTGAATTGAATGGGGCAGTACGTCAAGAAGAAAATTCTAAAAAGAGAGAAATACAGATAAACGTCAATAATTATATTGATTCACAACGACTGTTTTTAACTGAACCTCTATACAAGGAAATAAAAAGTGTTCAGAAATCTATGGGTTCTATCAGCGCTATTTATGAAACCATGCCTCAAATTAAAGGGCAAACTATTGACGTCTATGACCAAAGAAGGCAAAAACTAGAAGAAACAATAACGCAACAATTAACCAAGTTAGAAAATGATTTTAGAAATACCATGTTTGACAAATAGAATACAAAGTTGTTTTAAAAAAAATAATATTTGCAAATAGCGAATTATATTGTATAATAAAATCATCAGTGTTAGGTATTTCCTCTGAAATTGGAACTTTGTATATTCGAGGTTCGTGGATTCTATATTTGTAGGATCTGTTTTGTAGGGCTGCAAGCTGCCGGCTGCTCCGGCGCAAGCGCCTGCGCAGAGAAACGAGAGATGAGGATTCTCTCGTTTCAAAAATGACTACGATAGATGCTTTGAGAACCTTTTCTTTCTGGAGAGGACTCCCATAGAGGGAGCAGAAAGAAGGAATTTTTATGCAAATTAAAAATAGGGAACTGGTATCAAAGTATCGTGAACATCGGCAAAGAAAAGCTAAAACATCTAAAAAGTGGATTATATTTATTAAGATAATGCACGGTTTAGAAATATTGTTAAAATTACTTTTGTTACTTGAAAAAGTTATTAAACAATTTGCTGGCTTTTTTTAAGATGGTCAATTCGTAGTCTTTTTTTTTTGAAAGGAGTCTATTACATGGAAAATATTGGAATAATTCTTAAAAAGCTAAGAATGATTTATGGAGATACTGCAAAAGATTTTAGTGGAAAAATAAATATATCTCCTAGTTATTTATCTGAAATAGAAACCGGGAAAAAGTCTCCTTCACTTGAAATATTAAATAACTATGCTGAAATCTTAGGGTTAAAAGTTTCTACACTAATTTTACTCGCAGAAGATAAAAAGCAGATCAATAATGATTTACAAGCAAAAAAATTAATTAAACCATTAATGGAAAAAGTTATATCTCTAATGGCTAGATAAGGACATCAATTGAAAAAAAAATACCCATTATCTCAATCTTATCTTTTCAAATGTCATTCGAAAAAAAAGTTAGCTGACTCGCTAGGTATGTCCTTAAAAAAGTTAAAATATATCTCTAACAATCCCAGATACTATTCCTTTACTAAGAGGACTGGTACAAAAAATAGAGAAATTGATGTACCTTCTGATGCAGAATTAAAAAAAGCTCAAAAAAATATTTATAATTACCTAAAATACACAAATAGGCCTAACTATTTAATGGCTGGTGAAATTGGTAAAAATATTTTATCTAATGCAACTTTCCATAAGGACAGTGATTATTGGCTTAAATTTGACATATCAAATTTTTTTCCAAACTGTAAAAGAGAATATATTTATAGATTCTTTCAGTCTAGTATGCAATGTTCTCCTGACGTAGCTTCCATACTAACGAACATCACTGTATATAGAGGCGGCTTAGTGCAAGGAATTTCGACAAGTATGCTCCTTTCATTTTTTGCCTTCACTCCTATGTTTGATGAACTTTCTTTACTAGCAACTAAAAATAATTTAAAATTTTCAACGTATGTTGATGACTTTACATTCTCTAGTTCATCGCCTATAAACACAAATTTTATTAAATTACGAGTTAATAAAATTGTTAGAGCATATGGTCATACTATTAAAAATAGAAAAGTTAAGTATTATTCAACAAATGACTCCAAAAGAGTATCTGGCGTTATTGTAACTAAAACCCATCACTTAAAAGTTCCAAATAAAAATAGAAAAAAGATTATTTCGCTTGCTAAGTCAATGAGAGAAAATATTAATACTGGAAACTACCAAGAAGCCGAGAAAATAAGGTTATCCTTAAGAGGATGCATAAATTCTGCACGTCAAATTGAACCTGAAATATTTCCTGAAATTTCAAAATTTACTAAAACAAAATTTAAGTCTTAATATATTACCAGGTGCTTTATACTACCTGGATAAATATTGTAAGACTGTAATTTTAATTAATATCTTTATCTTTGTTAAATTAAGGGTCTATAATTAACAAATCGCCCCTCGAAAACATTGAAAGAATAACCCCTAATATCTATAATATAGATGTTAGGGGTTATTTGTTTTAATATTAAATAAATAACTTCTTCTATTTGTCATCAATACTAAACAATAATTTGTACAAAGTGATTATTTCTTCTAGTTCTTCACGCGATACATGATCGACAATAGTTTCATCAGTGACATGTCTTGCCCGTAAATCTAAGGCTATGGTTTGATCTAATAATACTTTTCCATATACTGTTTGACTACTAGTTAGTCGATGATACATTGGAAAATTACGCTTGGTACTGCTAATTGGAGCCACAATCGTCATGTTACTTGTCTGACAGACTAGATCATTGCTTAGCGCAATGGCTGGTCGCTTATTCATCTGTTCATGACCACGGCTTGGATTAAAGTTAACATAAAATATATCACCTTGGCTTACCATTGAAGTTCATTACCTTCTGGCTTTCCCCAATCAAGCTCGTGATCCCTTTTCCCGTCATCTTTCCAATCCTTAAATAGTTCGTGAATATTGGTTGGGTTCTTTTTTATTGGTGTTAAAACAATTGATCCATTTTCAATGGTTATTGTCATATCTTGGTTATCATCTAATTTCAGTTGTTTAATAATTTGGCTAGGAATTCTAGCAGCTTTCGAGTTTCCCCACTTTGCTAAGCGTGTTTGTTCTTTAATAGGTTCCATATTTCCCCCTCCTAAATTATTATTAAAAATCAAGTATATCCTGTGTAGATACACAATGCAAATATTCTTACCGGAGGTCATTTACATGCGACAAGTTGTCTTACCCATCAAAGATTCAAACGTTCTTAAAGAGGTCCAAGATACGTTACTCAATAACTTTAAAGCTGGCCGACGTAACTATACGATTTTTCAAGTTGGTAAAGCGACGCTACTGCGAGTGAGTGACGTTATGGGCTTAAAACAGGCCGATATTTTTAATCCGGACGGTTCTATTAAACAAAATGCGTTTATTCATGACCGAAAAACTGGTAAACCTAATACCTTGTACCTTAAGCCTGTTCAAACAGAGCTATTATTGTACCGTCAATGGCTGCTTGACCATAAGCTGGATTCTGAATGGCTCTTTCCTTCAATTCAACACCCAGAACGCCATATTACTGAAAAACAGTTCTACAAAATTATGAGTAAGGTTGGCGATCTATTAGGAATTAATTATCTAGGTACTCATACGATGCGCAAAACTGGGGCTTATCGTGTTTACACGCAATCAAATTACAATATTGGCCTAGTCATGCACTTATTAAATCATTCAAGTGAAGCCATGACTTTAGCTTATTTAGGATTAGACCAAGCAAGTACCGAAAGTATGTTAGATCAAATTGATTTTGGTTAGTTTTTTTTTGAGTTTTTAGTTGTTGCCGAAGGCAACTTCTGAGACAGGTTTTTAATGGGTCTAGCACAACATAGAATAAATTCTATGTGTAAGTGCGCATTGACCTCGTTTCACTCGGTCTGCTGATAACCATACAATCAATTTTTGCCGTTGTTGAATGGAATGTATTCTTAATTTAATTTATGCTTACACTTAACTGAT
>NZ_VDFO01000069.1:0-4596 GCF_009600995.1 Companilactobacillus halodurans
TTTTATATTATCGTCTTTTATATCTAATGCACATAGTATAAAATTGTCTTGGGACATCATGTTCACTCCTGTTTGATTTGGTTTGGTTGCTTAAATCTTAACACGAGAACAGTGATGTTCTTTTTTTTATCTAAAAGAGAATAAAAAAACTGGCGTTAATTTATTCATCAACACCAGAAAGTTTAGAACCACTTTATCTCTCTTTTTGTTAATTAGCTTTTTTACTTTTTGGCAGAAGATATTTAAACCAATTCAAAACTTGTGCAAATCCTAAACCACCAATAACAGCAATTATTGGCAAGAATTCGATACGGTATCGTCCTTGAACTTCAATCAGTAATTGAACGACTACAAAAGCCATTAACGGCAAAATCAATAGATATAGATTCTTGCTGAATTTAGTCTTGAATAATTTGAGTGAACCAATCCACGAAAAGATTATCAAGAAGATTGATCCTAAATAAGCTAGAAAATCAATAATCTTAACTGTTGTCGGTGAATGATTTAGATTATAGCTGGTAAAATCTGTCGCCATTGTTGGTGTTGACCATAACAATTGATTTTTATTGAAAAAGAATTTGAGCCAAAGATTATTATCGTTTAAATATTTAATCTCTTTTTTGATTTGAGCTTTCTCAATCCTTCTCGTGGTTTCTCGTGGTTTACTATCATCAATGAAGTTATTCATATCATTCGAATAGGTTCCATTTGATTGATAATGTAGGCCAACCATAAATTTCCACTCTTGATCAGTATTGGAAAGTCCATATTCATTAATTCCTGATGCCTTAATTCCCCAACCGGCAACGGCAAATAATACAAAATAAATCAATAAAGATAGAACCACTTTTAAAGCAGCCTTGTAATTATTATTTGTAAACCAAATATAAAAAATAGCAAAGACTACAATTCCAGCGATAATAACTGGACCAATCGGACGCACTAAACATCCCCCTGTTAATGTGATTCCGGCTAAAATGTAGCTCCAAATTTTGTCGTTCATTAATAAATAAAAAGTTATTAAGTACAACAAAGATCCTAAGTATTGATTATCGGTTTGACTGTTAAGAGCAAACCAATCTAAATCTATCATGAGAAGTAGGACTGAAAGACGTGCCACTACGACTTTTTTAAATATTTTATTGACTAAAAGATAAGTGAATAAAAGGATTAGTGCTTGATAAATTACGTTTAAAAATTGAATAGCAAAAATATTGAATCCAAAAATTTTAATCACGCTGGCAACATAAATTATAAAGCCAGTTTGATAAGCGTACTTGGCAAAATAATCGGTTGGCGAACTATAAATTCTTCTTTCAGTGAAAACTACTGGAGCTCGACTCCAAAAATTACCAAAGTCGCTAGTTTGTTGATTTGGAACTTTCAAAATCCAAACAGTTCCAACAATAATGAAGATAAGAAGTAATGCCCCTAAAACAATACGATTTATCTTTTGGTCCTCGGTTTTGATTTTTGCTAGAACGAAACCGGTAATAAATAGTAATGCTAGTGAAACTATTATTAAAATAAAATTACGAATAGGATTCACGAAGGCAAAACTATGATAGTAGTGCGACAACATTGAAAAAAAGACAATTGTTGTGAAAAAAGCAAAACAAACTAAAATAATTTTACTTATAATATTTTGAAAAGTCCTAATGATGTCTCCCCCTTTTTTTATCAGGCAATAAAATAATTTTACTACAAATGGGAATTTTAAAATAGATACATTTTGAAAACGTTAAACCTAAGAGAAACTAGTCCTTTGAATAAATTGGTCTAGTTAATTTTAATGTATTTTAAAATCATACTGGTGTCATAACGTTACAAAAAAAGTATTTATTGCCTGCAATCCTAGATGGGACAACCATGTGTTCGTGTCAAGGACAAAATTTGGCGTTATCCACTTGAAATTTGCTGCTGAGTTTAAATTGAAAAAAACATTGCTTACTCCTAAAGAAGGATATTAGAATTGTAATTGCGACTTAGTTTTATCTCTTAAAGAAAGTTATTCATATTTAATTTTTATGCCAAAAAAATAAATGTGAAGTACTTGACAAAATCGAAAAAATGTAATTCAGCACTAGATGTTGTTATTCAATCAAATTCGAGATACTATATATAGTGTTGATTACGAAATATTTAAAAACAGTGTGGAGTGAGTGTTAATGACTACTATTAATCAAATTACATTATCAGATGACTTCGTTGATGAAGTTAAACAAACAATTAAACCCCACTGGGGTGAATTAGGCTGGGTCACTTATAAACGGACTTATGCTCGTTGGATTCCAGAATTAGACCGGACTGAAAATTGGTCAGAAACAGTTAAACGTGTTGTTGAGGGTAATATCAACCTTGATCCTCGTTTAAAAAAAGATGATTTAACTGATGAACAATATGATGGATTAGTTAAAGAAGCAAAAGATTTATATAAATTGGTCTATGGATTGGCTGCCACTCCTTCGGGAAGAAATCTTTGGATCTCTGGTACACAATATCAACATCGTAATGGTGATGCTTTGAATAACTGCTGGTTCATCGCGATTAGACCACAGAAATATGGCAATAGTCACATTGTCCCTTCATATCTTCAAAAGGATCAATTAGCTGTCTCAATGCCATTTTCATTTATGTTTGACCAATTGATGAAGGGTGGCGGCGTTGGCTTTTCCGTTGTTCCTTCAAATATGAAACTAATGCCTGTCGTTGATAATGCCGTCAATTTGACAGTTCTAATTGGAAAAGAAAGTGCTGCTTACGATGATTCGATTGCTGCTGGTGCAATCGATCGTGACGACTGGTTAGCAGAACATGATATTTCAACGACCCGTCACTATGAATTGCCAGATACTCGTGAAGGCTGGGTAATAGGAAATGCTAATATGATTGATGCCCACTTTAACAGTACCAATGATGGTTTCAAAGACGTTGTCCTTGATATTACTAATATTCGTGCTAAAGGTGAAAAAATTAAGGGCTTTGGCGGAACTGCATCTGGTCCTGTACCATTGATTCAAATGTTCTTTGACATCAATGAGGTCTTGAATGAAGCCGTTGGTAAAAAGCTTACTTCAGTTGATTGTACTGATATGGGTAATTTGATTGGTAAAACAGTTGTTGCCGGAAATGTTCGTCGTTCAGCTGAATTGGCTCTTGGTGGATCGACTGACGATGACTTCATTACGATGAAACAAGATAAAAAGAAGCTATATCACCACCGTTGGGCATCAAATAACAGTGTCGCTGTTGATTCTGAATTTAAGCGTTATGCTCCAATTGCTGATTCAATTACTCATAATGGTGAACCAGGAATCGTCAACTTGGAATTATCCAAGAATTACGGTCGTGGCATTGATGGTTATCAACCGGGAATCGATGATGGCGTTGAAGGTACTAATCCTTGCGGGGAAATTTCTTTGAGCAATGGCGAACCTTGCAACTTGTTTGAAGTCTTTCCATTGATTGCTAGTCAACAAGGTTGGAATCTTGAAGAAGCCTTTGCACTTGCTGCTCGTTATACTAAGCGTGTTACTTTCAGTAATTATGACTGGGAAGTTTCTCGTAATGTTATTCAAAAGAATCGCCGAATCGGTGTTTCCATGTCTGGTATTCAGGACTGGATTTTAACAACATTCGGTAATCGTGTTGTGACTGGTTTTGAACCTAACACTGACCCAGAAACTGGCGAAACGATTCAAAAGCCTATTTATGATCAACGCGTTGTGAAGAAAGTTGACGATTTATACCGTACTGTCGTCAAAGCTGATAAGGAGTACTCAAAAGCTCTTGGATGCAAACCATCAATCAAACATACAACAGTTAAACCATCAGGTACTGTTGCCAAATTGGCTGGTGTTTCTGAAGGTATGCATTTCCACTATGCAGGTTACTTAATTCAAAGAATCAGATTCCAAGACTCTGATCCACTTTTGAAAGCTTTGAAGGCTTGTGGATATAAGATTGAACCTGATGTTTATACGAAACACACAATGTGTGTTGAATTTCCAGTTAAGGCTGTCAATGCTGATGATCCAAACTTTGCTTCAGCTGGTTCAGTTTCAATTGCTGAACAATTTGCCACACAAGCATTCTTACAAACATATTGGTCCGATAATGCGGTTAGTTGTACAATCACATTCCAACCAAGTGAATCTAAGCAAATTGCACCATTAATGTATCAATATAGACATATTACGAAATCGACTTCACTCTTGCCTTATAGTGGCGCTGATTTCAAACAAGCTCCTAAAGAACCAATCGACAAAAAAGTCTATCAGAAACGTGAATCTGAAGTAGACGATGATGTTGCAGAGGTCTTTGCTGAACAAAATGATAATCATGATAAAAAAGATATTGAGTTAGTTGACCAAACAGATTGTGCTGGTGGTGCTTGCCCAATTAGATAAAAGTATTTTCAATGTTCTATAATTTCTAGTTAGTAAATCTAGTTGTTATAGAACATTTTTTTATGGCTGTTCGTCAAATTAAGTTGATGGCAGTTTACATAAGCAGTTAGATCATAATTGGTCTAGCTGTTTTTTATTTGGCTGACGAGCTTGCTCGGAGCCAAAAAATTTGAAGATTGATACGCTT
>NZ_VDFO01000007.1:0-72246 GCF_009600995.1 Companilactobacillus halodurans
GTTAAACTACAAAACTCCACGGGAACTATTCACTAGTTTCTGTGGAGTTTAGAAATGTACTTTTCTGGTACTGATATATTTCGTATTTATTTTTGGACAAGTGGCTAACTTGTTCTTGTAATTTTCGGTTTGAAACTGTTAGATATATTGTCGATTTTTACGTTAGTTCCAGGACGTAAAGCATTGAGATATTGATTATTACCAAGATATAACGCTACATGATAACTTGCTCCTGGAGTCCCCCAGAACAATAGATCGCCACGTTTGGCTTGATTGGTCGAAACTCTAGTTCCAGCTGTCTCTTGAGGCACGGTCCATGATCCAATATTTTGCCCGGTAACTTGACGAAAAACATACTGCATCAACCCTGAACAGTCGAATCCATCAGGTCCCTTGCCATTCCACACATAAGGCTTACCCAATTGATTCTTAGCACTTGCTATTACTGCTTCAATGGCTTGAGATTTAGTTTTGCCATTCAACTCGATGGCAGACCGTTTGACGGAAATATCCTGAACATTAGTAGATGGCAACCAGCCACCATTACTTGTTTCATACCAAATGGTACTGCCTTCTTGAACAGTCGAGGCTACTTCAACAATCGTCCCAGCAGAAACCTGGCTCGTCTGTTTAGCAGAGAATTTACTATCGGAGTACACCCCTGAGTTTTTGGTAACTTTAACAGCACCAAAGTTTGGATCCCAATGTTTGGCAGCAGCTTCATTAAATGAAGTGTTCTTTATTTTAGTGAATGCCCCTGAAATCCAGGCGTTGTTTCCAACTTCATACCAAGAATCGCCATTCCAATCAATTACTTTTTGCGAAAAATGCCAGTTAGTACCGTTGGCTAATCTTTGTCCACTGTCGGTTTTATTAGGTCCCAAGCCATTAAAAAGCGTTGTTCCTGAAGCTGGAGCATAGCTTATTTGTGCTGTACCGGTATTTTGAATCGTGATACCGTCAGAAACATCATCGCTACTGATCCAAGTATTGGTTGCTACTTGATACCAAGTTTTGCCATCAAAATTATCCTTGCGATTGTATTTCCAAGCACTGGAACCAGCAAGTCGGTTGCTTGAATCAACATATTTATCAGTTTGATAATTATAAATTAAAGCGCCACTACTTTTAGTCCGAACGATTCCATTAGCAGCGCTCCCCGTTTGTAATTGCACGTCGGAAGCTTTGACAAATTCATTGGTGGCAACTTGGAAGCTAGTGCCGACTTTTGGCAATTCTATTTTTTTATTAGTAAACCATGGAGTGTTGGCAGCTAGAGCTCGATTGGTTATTTTTTTGCCATCTTGATTATACAAAAAGGTCACCTTTGAGGTAGTTACGACCCCATTTATATTATCAGCTGCGTTAACTGTCAATGGATTAAAAATTGTTCCACCAAAAAGACTAGTTCCAAGTAAAAGAGTTGTCAGTATTTTTTTATTCATATGTTCCCCCTACTGAATCATTTGAATTAATAAAAAATATCCTAATCTAAGGACAATTATAAATCTATTTACTATAAAAAACAGTCTTATTTGTTCACTAATAATAATTATATATAAAAAAACAGTCTTTTAAAATGTAAACTGCTTCATAATTGTCAGATGACAACCATAAAAGGATTATCGCAGTATCTTCGAGTTGGTATTAGTATTAGCTTTCTTTTCAAAAAAAGTAACCTACAATTTAGATATTCATTTATCAGATACCGTTTTGCACCGTTAGATGGATGAACTAAATGTTCAAGTAAGTAACAGTCCTAACAGTAAATTGATATGGATACACTCAAGGATTACATTGATTGGTTCAACAATCAATGTGTTTCAAGGAAAACAAAAGGCATAACTCCCCGCGAATATAGAGAGCATGCCTTAATAGATTAAAAATATTCAATTTTGTCTAACTTTTGTGTTGCACTTTAATAATCAAACTTTTTTAACTAAAGATTTTTTTGAAGAAACTTTCAAATTTATCAAATGGAATCAAATCCATTTTGTCATACAAATCAGTATGAGTAGCGCCAGGCACAATAACTAATTCCTTAGGATCCTTCAAGCGATTATATGATTCTTCAGCCATATAACGTGAATGGGCCTTCTCTCCTGTCACGATCAAAGCTGGACGGGGTGAAATAGTTTCGATATGTGCTTGCAAATGGAAATTATAATAACTAAGTGGTGATGTAGCAGTCCATGCGGCAGAAGAATTCACTGAACGAGGGTGGAAAGCCCTACCACGATAATAATTATAGAATTCAGTTGTAACCGAATCAGCATCCTTAGGCAATGTTTCTGGGAGAATAGTGTCAGATTGCATAGGTTTGTCATTTTCATCGAATGGTAATTCATGTAGTCCTCGAGCGGGAACTCCGTTTTCAGCATCTTCCCAACGTTGTTGAGCTAGAGTTTGTTTTTCAATTTCACGTTGCTTCTCAGTCTTAGAATTATTCATACCCATCCACATTGAATCAGACATATCATTCATAACTGATGTAGCAACAGCCTTGATTCGAACATCAATTGAAGCTGCAGTTAAAACGTGACTTCCTAGGCCACAGATACCAACTGCTCCAATTCTATCGCGGTCAACAAATTTTTGAAGACCAATAAAATCAACAGCAGCCGAGAAATCTTCCACAAAGATATCAGGTGAAGCTACATTTCTAACACTGCCGGAACTTTCACCAGTGGTTGATTGATCAAATGCGACTGTTACAAAGCCACGTTCAGCTAAGGTCTGTGCGTATAAACCACTTGATTGCTCTTTAACAGCACCGAAGGGGCCAGAAATTACAATTGCAGGATATTCTTTACTATCGTCAAAATCTAATGGTAAGTATAGGTGTCCTGCAAGGACAAAACCATATCGATTTTTAAAGCGAACATTTTGTACATCTATCTCAGGATTAATCTTAAAAACTCTTGTATCATTGGCTAATTTACTCATAATTAATTTCCTCTCTTATTTAAACATCTTGTCTAATAGGACGGATGATAACTTCATTCACATCCATATTATCTGGTGAACTAATTGCAAAAGCGACTGATTTAGCAATATTTTCAGCCGATAAGCCGATTTCTTTTTCGACATTTATTTCATCTTTTTTGTTCTCAGGGTTATTAATAGAATTATAAAGTTCAGTTGAAACAGAACCTGGAGAAACAATCGTTGTCCGAATATTGTTATTATGCTGTTCCTGACGTAAGCCTTCCATGATTGCTCTGACAGCAAACTTTGAACCATTATAGACAGCTAAATTTGGTACGACCACGTGACCAGCAACTGAATCAGTCGCAATAATATGACCTGACTTTTGTTTGACCATAGTTGGTAGTACTGCAGCAATTCCGTTGAGAACTCCCATAACATTAACGTTTAGAATTTGTTGCCATTCGTCACGAGCTCGATTGATCAAAGCGTTAACTGGCATTACCCCAGCGTTATTATATAAAACGTCAATATGACCAAATTTTTCATTAGCAGTATCGATCAATGCTTGAACTTCATCGAAATTAGTAACGTCGACTTTTTGAGTAATGATCTGTTCATTTGGAAATTCATTTTTTAAATCATTTAGCCGATCCAATCTTCTAGCGCCAATAACTAACTTGGCATGATTTTTAGCTAATTCTCTAGTTGTAGCGGCACCAATACCACTTGAGGCACCAGTTATTACGACAACTTTATTTTCTATACCCATCTTATGATCTCCTACTTTCTTTATTATTGATTATTTTTGCTGGATTACCAGTAACTTCAGAATTTTTGGGAACACTTGTGACCACGACCGAACCAGCATCAATAATTGAGTTCTCACCAATCGTGACACCAGGTAAGACAGTTACTTGACCACCGATATTGGCACTTTGTTTAATTCTGATCGGCTTTTTTATCAAATTCTCTTTAGAATAATTAGTGGTTATTAAGGTTGTGTTAGGACCAATAATAACGTCATCGTCGATTTGTATACCACCAATATCGACCATTGTGACGTTACTGTTGATAAAAACGTGTTGTTTGATCTGAATGTTCCTTCCATAATCGGTGTAGAAAGGTAATCTGATTTCATTATTGGGATTCAATTCATATCCAAATATCTCACTCAATAATTGATTTATTTCTTGAGAACAAAAATGACCGGTGTTTAGACGTTGCATTAAACGTTGATTTTGTTCCACTAGACGTTTATCAATATTGAATAAATCACTTTGACATGTCATCGTTATATTCCCTCCCTTTCCATCGAATGACTATAGTATAAAATCATTTGCTAACTATGTGAAATACTTCTAAAATATAGACAAGCATAATCAAAAACTATGGAAGCGGGTGTGACCTTGGAATTGAGAATTTTACGTTACTTTTTAGCCGTATCGCAGGAAAAAAATATTACGAAGGCAGCGGAGAAACTACTAGTATCACAGCCTACTTTATCAAAACAGTTATCTGACTTTGAAAAAGAATTAGGGACTAAGCTTTTCGTTCGTGGTCACCGTCAGATAACTTTGACCTCGCAAGGTGCCTATCTCCGTTCAAAAGCTGAGGAAATAGTTTCCTTGGCTGACAAGACAGCTTTAAACATTCAGACTAATCAAGTTATCAGTGGCGATTTGACTATTGGTGCCGGTGAAAGCATTGGTATGAAAAGAATTATTGATCTAATGGGCAATATTAATCAAGATTACCCTGACGTTAAGATTCATTTAATCAGTGGTACTGCTGATGAAATGGAAACAATGCTTAATAATGGTTCAACTGATTTTGCCGTATTTATGGGCGAACGAAATCTGAATGACTATAATTATTTGCAGCTACCAGAAACTGACCGCTGGGGTGTGATCATGCGTAAAGATTCATCCCTAGCTGATAAAACAGCAATTTCGCCAACTGATTTATTAGAGAAGCCGCTTTTGATTTCTTCACAAGAGATTTCTAGGAGCCGTTTTAAAAATTGGTGGGGAAACTTAGGTTCACAGATGAATATCATAGGTACCTTCACTTTGGTTTTCAATGCCGAATTCTTGGTGGAAAATGGAACTGCTTATATGCTGAGTTTTGACAATTTAATTAATAGAACTAACCAAACTGAGTTAACTTTTCGTCCACTTGATCCACCGATGATTGAACCAATCACGATTGTTTGGAAGAAAAACACCGTCCTCTCAAAAGTTGATCAATTATTTATTAAGCGGTTACAAGCCTCGTTACATAATAATGACTAGCCAATGAAATTTTTGAAGTTGACTTTACCTATAAACTAACGGTTGACTCTTGAACAACTTTTCGGAGATTCACAATACCTGTTTTGACGCCTATACTTAAAGTAACTCATTTAAACAGAGGTATATTCATGTCAATCAAGAACAGGCTTTATCGTGATTTCATCTTGTTGTTAGTCGTCTTACAAATGTTAGAGATAATTCTGCCCATACATTTAACACTGTTGGTGGCTATCATCTCAGTACCAATCTTTATTCTCGGACTCAGCCGTTTGAGTCATTCATTCAAAATTGCTACTAGTATCTTCTTAGTTATGGGAATCATCTTATTATTGACCAGCAAACTTTCGTTAAATAGCTTTGCTAATTCAGTGACATCGATGATTGATATCGTAGTCTTGTTAGTAATCATGCAGTTATTTATGGTACCTGTGACGATGGGAAATTATCAGACAGCCGTCGAAGACTTTATGAAAAAGAAATTACATACACCAAAAGCCATTTATATATTTGTTATGGCTGTTACCCATCTATTATCCAGTATCTTATCGATGGGAACAGTTCCAATCGTCATCTCAGTTTTAGGTGACAGCATCAAGCAACGTGTCAATGATTACCAACAGTTTTCAGGAAAAGCTATCACCAGAGCTTTTACGCTTGGAACTCTCTGGGCTCCTGGCGCAGCTACGATCTTTTTGATCAGTACCGTGACTAAAGTTAAATGGAATGTACTATTTTTACCATGTATTATTTTAGGAATACTAGGTCTGTTCTTAGCCTATTTTTTGGAATCGAGACAAGATTTCTTTAAGAAGCCTCAAAGAACAAATAATTCTGAACAAGCATTTGAACAATCAAGTAAAGGACAATCATTGATCCCCGTTTTGGTTGCCATTGCAGGCTTATTGATTCTAAGCTTTATCTTCATGCATTTTAATATTGGAAGTTCCATGAATTCAGTTACTCTTGCCGGAATCATCACCATTGGAGTTTGGATTGTTTTGTTGTTGTTACCTAAAAACAGCCGTCAAGAACATTCTCAGTCATTGAACGTCGCTGTCAAAGAGTATTTAAATAATGGCGTCTTTAGTGGTGCCTCATTAGCACCATTCTTCATTGGTATTGGGACCTTTACTTACGGTTTTGAACACTCTGTCGTCAGTGCCATGTTGATCCAATTCCTCAAACCGATTTTTTCTCAGCTAGGTTGGGCTCTAGTTGTTTTGATTCCATTGATTGTAGTCTTATCATCATTAGTTGGGATTCATCCCTTAGCATCAGTTGCTCTGATTGGAAAAATTGTTATGTCCGCTCACCTTGTCTTATCCCCATTACTCATCGCTTTGAGTTTAAACATTGGAAGTGTGATAGCATACATGGTTTCGCCATTTGCCGGAATCATAATAATTGTGGCTTCATTATTGGAAGTCAAACCAACGACCATTTCCTTACGTTGGAACTGGCTGTTTTGTCTTTTGTTTGCGGCAGTCGGATTAACATTTTCAGTTTTGTTTAGCTTTATATATTGAGTACTTCAAAATTAATTTTATGATGATCATCCATAATTAGGTGCGTATCAAAAAAAAGAACAACTGCTAGTCAGTTGTTCTTTTTTGTCTAACTTATTAAAAAAACAGTTAAAATCATTTGAACTAGGATGTTGTACCTTATCTTTGGAGGAGACCGACCAGAGTCTATGGTTCTTATCAGTTACAACACAATTATTATAAACAGCCTTCGCATGACCTTAAAAGTTATCGATTGAAAGGTTTGCACTACTTACTATCAAGCCTACCCAAGATATAAGGCTAAGCATTATATCTCCTTTTTACTATGAGAGTTCTGTTAAATCAATTATTATATTATATGGATATAAATTGTAAAACTAGATTATAAAATATATAATTGTCTTGTATAAAATATATAAAAAAGGATAATTTCCAATTTTAGTTCCTCATTGGGAATAGAAGGTTATTGTTTATGAAAACTGCGATTTTTGAAAAACCCGGATTAGTGGACACCGAGGATGTTGAAAAGCCTACTATTCAAGCTGACGATGATGCAATTATCAAAATTGTCCGCACTTGTGTTTGTGGCTCTGATCTTTGGGCATACGCTCAAGGAGATCGTAAGGAGAAACATTCGATTAACGACGGTCATGAAGCACTGGGTATTGTGGAAGAGATTGGCTCAGCTATCAATACGGTCAAACCTGGTGATTTCGTGATTGTTCCATTCACCCATGGTTGTGGTGACTGTGCATCCTGTCGAGCAGGATTTGACGGAACTTGTGATCGTCACCAAGGAGGTAGTAATTGGTCGAACGGATTTCAAGCTGAATATGTCCGTTTCCGATACGCTAATTGGGCTTTGATCAAGATTCCAGGACAACCAGAGGATTATACTGAAGGCATGCTAAAGTCACTCTTAACTCTTGCCGATGTTATGCCAACAGGTTATCACGCAGCACGTTGTGCCAATGTACAGCCAGGAGACAAAGTTGTTGTTATTGGTGATGGAGCTGTCGGACAATGTGCTGTCATTTCTGCTAAAATGCGTGGAGCTTCGCAAATCGTTTTGATGAGTCGTCATGAAGACCGTCAACAGATGGCTCTACAATCTGGTGCTACTGCTATTGTCGCTGAACGTGGCGAAGAAGGAATTAAAAAGGTACGTGAAATCCTTGGTGGCGGTGCCGACGCAGCACTTGAGTGTGTAGGAATGAAGACGGCCTTTGAACAAGCTCTTGGTGTTCTACATAATGGTGGTCGCATTGGCTTCGTTGGTGTTCCCCACTATGACGATCATGCAATCGGTTCAACCTTTGCACAAAATATCGCCATTGCCGGTGGTTCAGCTTCAGTAACGACTTATGACAAACAATTCTTACTTAAAGATGTGTTGGAAGGTAACATTAATCCTGGTCGTGTCTTTACTCAAACTTATTCTTTAGATGACATTAACCAAGGTTATCAGGATATGCAAGCTCGTAAGACAATCAAAGCAATGATTCAACCATAATAGATGATTTATTAAATATGAAAAAGTGAGATGAAATTCCAATTATTTGGATTTTCATCTCATTTTTCTACTATTTCCATAATTTCCCTCACTTTCAATCCATACATCTCGTATGTTAGGACTAAGATAGTATATATCTAAAGAGTTTGTTTTAAAAAATTTGAACGTTTAATTAGTTTTACCAAATGAAAATCAAGAAGAAGACTTATATAATGTTATTAATCAGGATAGGAAAGAATTATCTAATTTGAAAAGTTACGCTCATTCATTTACTTACCTCCTTGCGAAATAACGTAAATCATATAATATACGAATTATTTCAGAATATAAATTAAGATAACTAATCTTAGGTTGTTTCAATATATTGTTCAATGGCCATTATTATTTGTCGGTTCTGTGGTAAATCAGAATGTTCCGCCCCAACACCTGAAACAGTTATTTGCGTATAATGTTTAACTTGCTTTTGGTAAATATAACGACCTGACAATACACTGTACAAAGGAACTAACCCGTCATTACTATAACTTTGAGTGCCAGCTAAAGAATACATATCAATTGATTTTGGAATGTATTTTTTGTTTGTAACCAAGTTTTCTAATAATTCAGTCTCACTTCTAACAGAAGAATCGTTCAAATTATACGGTGCAGCAATAGTCATAACCTTTTTTACAGTTAGGTAATGACTAGTCAAATTATGTTCCAGTGCATATGTGATAACCAGCCCACCATTTGAATGCCCAATTAGTGAAACCTTTCGAAATTCATATTGTTGTGATAAACATTTTAAAGCGTATTTTAACCAGTTAGCCTGCTCCTTTATATTTTTAAAACCATCTTTATTGTCTTCAAAAGCAATCACAATATAAGGTTGTTTATCACCTTTTTTTATTGTCCCACTATAGGAAATCGTATAATTTTTATTCACTAACACTCTTAACGAAGAATGAGGTATTTCTTCCCTTTTATTAATGTCTCTTATAAGAGAATCAAATCTATATTGCGTGGCATCACTACCTGGAACCAAAACTATGGGTTCAGTAACTGAGTTGCGTTGAATCTTCAAATTTGAAATATTCTGTTTAGTCCATTTATCAGATAACAAAATTAAAGTCATAAAGAAACATAGTAGACCTAATGAAACAATAATTTTTTTTAAGATTCGCAAATTAATCACCCCATCTATGATTCTCTAGACACACAAATTCAAAATTTATCTTTTAAAGGAGGACTAATTTTTGCATGCTCTAGATTAATTAGTTTCATCTCTGCTTTAACAAACGGTAGATATATCAAGCAAGAAACTATTAAGCAAAAAAGTCCTAATAGTAGGGTCAAAATGTTGCCCCCAGTGGCAATAAAACCCATCAGCGGTCCTGGCGTACCATTAGGCACTGGATAAACTGGTGTTGGGATAATATTATACTTTAAAAACGGATAGACAATGATCGTCGTTACTAAAGGACTCATTATAAAAGGAATTAGATAAATAGGCATATACATTATTGGAAATCCAACCATCACTGGTTCTGAGAAATTAAAAAACGTAGGTATGAACGACCAAGTTAATAACCTTCTCAAATGTTTATTTTCCCCTATGATGAGTACGACAATTACCAATGCTAGTAACATGCCATCACCACCCAAATGTACAAAACAAGAATATAACGTCGAGTAAGCGGTCGGATAAACTGCAGCTACAGGATGTGAAAATTTCAAAGCATGATTTAAATTTACCAATTGCGCTCGGGTACTAAAATCAAAAATAGAGTCTGTACTAATACCCATAAACTTACTGATACTTCTCAGAAAAATTATTAGTAACATTGGTATCAAACTGTAGTGATTATCAGTTAGATTTGTCTGAATTATGCTCTGAATGCGAACGTTTATTCCATTTGAGTAAATTTCAAAGTTTAATATTTTTAGAACTAAAATACCAAAGATGATACATAGAATAGGCCTAATGTTTGCCAATGTCGAAATTAACGAATTTTGATAATCATTATTATCCCTATTTACTTCGACTCTAAAAAAATCGAAACATTTACTAACTCCTAGTCCCGTTAGCAAGGCAAAAGTCACACCATGGATTATAAAAATTAATTCGTTACTTTGACCCAACTTAATGCTCAAAATAATAAAAGAAAATGCAGTCATTGCACCACAAGTTATATTATTATCTAGAGATTTAGCTACATTTCTTGAGAACTGGACAGCAATTATTGTATTGGCAAAAACTTGCAATAACTTAACTAATACAGTCAGTTGATTTATTAAAACAACATTACTTGCAACAAAGTGTTCTAAGTGAAATGTAACTACAAAAAATCCATTGTCAGTCATTAATGTTTGCAAGATTGTCTCAAGAAATCCATTAACAACAATTATCGGGAAAGCAACTATTAATGCGTTTTGCAAATAATTAAAACATTTTAAAGTACTGATTCTGTAAAGCCAACCAATTATGGGCCGATTATTATATTTTTTCATTGATTGTTTCACCATTTAGAATTACTTCCCATGTCAAATGTCAAAAAATCTGAATAATTAAATATATATTTAATAGGATTAAGATACTTGTTACCGTCCACGCAGAAATTTTCATCCAAGTGGGATTGACAAATCTATTACCCATTAACTCTCTACTATTAGTTAATTTGACAAGTGGAATAACGGCGAAAGGAAGTGCAATACTCAGAAAGACTTGGGAAAATGTCAATAGTGATTCAAGCTTAGCTTCATTTCCATGATAGTAAATGGCAAACGCCAATACTGGTGTTACTGATAGTAAGCGTGTTATTAACCTTTGTGCCCATAAAGGCATCTTTAATCTAATAAATCCCTCCATGATAACCTGTCCTGCCAAAGTTCCAGTAATTGTTGAACTTTGACCTGACGATAATAGAGCAACCGCAAACAACATACTTAAAAATGGGCTAGCTATTGAGCCAACAATTTGTTTGTTGCTCAGTGCATTAAATAGATCAACAAAATGCCCTAGATTACTGTCTTTACCATAGAAAAGTGCAGCACCCAAAATTAATAATAAACAGTTTACAATAAATGCAATTATTAATTGATTATTTGAGTCGATAGTACTAAATTTCAATGCTTTTGCTATTTCGTTATCATTTTTCCGATCAACCTTTCGAGTTTGTGAAATGGAAGACCCTAAATATAAATCATGAGGCATAACCGTTGCACCTACGATTCCTAATGACAGATACAACATGGAATGATTTTGTAAAATTCTCATTTGTGGAACTAAGCCTGTCAATATACCTAAAGGATCTGGTTTTGAAAGAAAAACTTCATATATAAAGACTAATAATATTACTAATACAAGTGTGGCAACTATTGCTTCAATCTTCCGAAAACCAAGCTTCATTAGAATTAAAAGTAGTAAAACGTCTGTCGCAGTTATTAAAATACCGACAACTAATGGAATTCTAAATAACAACTCTAATGCTATTCCTGATCCGATTATTTCCGCAACATCAGTGGCCATAATAGCCAGCTCAGCAATAATCCACAAAATGATTCCAACTGACTTAGATGTTTTCTCTCGTGTAAGCTGCGCCAAGTCCTTGCCAGTGACAATTCCAAGTTTTGCAGACATTACTTGCAGTAACATGGCAATTAAACTTGACAATAATATTACAGACAATAATGCATATTTATATTTCGCCCCTCCGGCAATGGACGTGATCCAATTACCGGGGTCCATGTATCCGACCGCAATCAACGTACCTGGACCCGTATATGCAGCCATTGTCTTCCAAAAACCTGCGTTTTTTGGGACATCTATGCTACCATTTATTTCATCTAAGCTTTTATTTTCCTTATTTACGAATTTCATATCTATGTCCTCTTTTCTTTGTACAGAAATTTGACTTTTCGAATAGAAATCCCTCAAGTTAAATATTTGTCGAGCGTTCAACAAATTAATGAAAATGTTTCGGTATCTTTACATATTGTCGATAGTAATGACGTTTATTAGGCTCTACAATATTAACGGGTGGGTAGTGACGATAAAATGTTTTTCTATCTACCCCTGACGTTAAGCAAGGCTTTGTAACGATAATGCCTTCGAGCTTTTGTCCATCCTCAATGAAATCAAATAAATGATTTACCAATTTAGCATCAGTTAGTTGATGTTGTTCTAGTGACATTTATTTTATCCTCTTTCATAAAAAACCTTGAAGATAAATTATCATTTGTTGAATTAAATAGTGGCAAACCAGGGATATGTTTGGTTTAACCACTATTCATGTCTTAAATTCGTTTTTACTAAGCTCAGAATTTTAAAAAAGGTGTAAATAAATTTTATGCTATGTCTTCTTTCCGTTTCTTAATGAGAGTAGATGCATACATGGCAATGATTGAAGCTATTCCAATGTACAACAAGCTCAACATTGAAGAACCAGTGATTGATGCATCTGTAATATACATCTGGTTAAGAATAAGATCGTAGGCAAATCGAATTGGAGTAATATCATAAACGTAATTATGATATAAGGGACTCAGCATTTGCGGAATGAAAGTAATGACTGCCATTGAACCTATCCAGATAATAAGCAATAGTGGCCATCCTTTTAGTCCAAGCAAATCGAGTACAGCTGACTGCAGTAGATAGAAAACAAATGATATACCACCAATCAGCAATAGAAATTGTTTTGGATCATGGATGGGAACGGAGTAGCAAACTTTTGTGAAGAAGTAAACTGATACAGCAATCGCAGCAACAATTGCTACGCCTGAAATTAATTGACTTGTGACACTAGTTAATGAAAGGCGACCATCACTACGTTTCTTTTCATTCTTACTATGGTCTCGCCAGTTCAATAAACTAGCAATAAGACTACCGAGCCAACAGAAGATGGTTACTAAGAATGGTGCCATACCATTTATTTCTTTGGTTGAAACTTTATTACGTTTTATAAGTGTTGCGTGAATTGGTGTTTGCAATTTAGACCAGTCTTGTGGAGAGAGCGTTAGCCCTGATTTATTTGCAACAGTTATATATTTGTTAGAAATCTTCTGATTTAGACGGTCAGTCATCTTTGGAAGTGCAGTAGTCAAAATGTTTGCAACTGTAACGTTACTTCCTTGACTGACGTATAAAGATACTTTTGCTTGTTTGGGAGTTTTCATGGTTAATGAATTTGCTAAGACTTTTTGTTGTTGGAATGGTGCCGTCTTAGCAGCCATTGGTGTTTTAACTTCCAGTGCGTCTAGTTTCTGAGTTATGATTTTACCTTTCAAATAGTCTGTTTGTTGATTGATATCTTTAGTAAATCCTGAATGAATGACAACGGCCCCGTAGTATTTTCCGGATGCAAAACCTTTAGTGAGTTCATTCGTGTGGTTTACATTGACCCATTTGATTTCAGAATTTTTCTTATAACTCTCTTTTTGTAATTTCTTAACAACATTATTAGCATCTTTTCCTTTATCGTTTACTACTAAAGCTAATGGTAAATGACGAACCTTAACTGTGCTTCTAGCTCCAACTTGCGCGAAGGCAAATAATCCAATTAATATAGCAGCGACTAACATGCAGATCCAGATGCTTTTTCTCTTAAATACACTGAACATTTTCACTGCCTCCTTTTTTTATTCTAGGGGTAGTTTATATTAATTTTTAAATTAAAAACATGGCCAAATTAATATGATTTGGGTCTTAATGCTACAGATAGCAGCAATATGTGTCATAAGGTTACAGAATTGACAAAATTGGTAATTGGTAATGGAGGAATCGATATGACAGATTTTAGAATGAAAAAAACTGACGATGTTATCAGAAAATCATTTGTTGACCTAGTAATAGAGAATGGGTTTGACAACGTTACTGTTAGTGATATTGCACTCAGATCTATGATCAGTCGTAAAACGTTCTATTTGCATTATGAGGACAAATTTGCATTGACAGATGCAATATTACAAGATATTCTTACGTGGCTTGATGAGACCTTGAAAAAAAAGCTATTACTCATAAATCAGGGAATTGTCTTAAATAACTCAATTAGTATACTAGAACCGGAACTTAGACAATTAATGAAGTGTTGGAGCAGACCAATAAAAGCGATAATGACAATTCCGCAAGCTAAAATGCAACTAATGGATGGTCTTAAAGATATTTTAGCTAATCATTTACAAGTAGGTCTCAAACATCCAGAATCAGATTTGGAATTAAATGTTATTGGTGGCATGATGTTAGGGATGATAAGATATTACTTGCAGACAAATGACTTTCCATCAAGCAAAGAAATCCAGCAATTATCAGACACTCTTAATTTGATATTTGTTACGTAGTATAGGTCAGTCACATCTTTTTCGAATATAAGCCGCAAATAACGCTTTAGAAGCCGGTATATATATTAAATCTATAGTCTAATCTATTCATGGAATCTAAAACACAGAAAAATCAGGACCAGAATTGTAATTTTTACAATCTTGGTCCTGATTTTTTTGGCTCTTTGTCAACAGCTGTTGATGAGGAATTTCCTTTTATTTTACATAAAAAACCAGAAATTAGGTGTTGATGGAATTCTCCATCAACACCTAATATTGTAGAGCCGTAATAAGTCATTCAGAGATTTATCAATATTTGTTAAATTTCCAAATTAAAGTAGATTGAATATTTTTAGTATTGAAGTGCACCCTCTCAATTGGAGACAATATGGAGAGTGTTTTTTCTATACATCTTGTTTAATAGGACGAATGATCAATTCATTAACGTCCATATTATTAGGGGCGTCAATTGCAAAGGCAATCGAGTTAGCAATGTTTTCAGCTGAAAGACCAATTTGTTTTTCGACATTGATTTCAGCTTTTTGATTGTCAGGATTATTGATTGATTTATAAAGTTCAGTTGAAACTGCTCCTGGTGAAACAATAGTTGTCCGGATATTGTTTTTGTGTTGTTCTTCGCGAAGTCCTTCCATGATTGCTCTTACAGCAAATTTCGAACCTTTGTAAACAGCTAAATTTGGAACAACAACATGACCGGCCAAGGAATCGGTTGCTAAGATATGACCATATTTTTGCTTGACCATAGTTGGCAACACAGCAGCTATACCATTGATAATCCCCATAATATTGACATTCAAAATCTGTCGCCATTCAGCACGAGCACAATTAATCAAGGCATTGACAGGCATTACCCCAGCATTGTTATATAAAGCATCGATATGTCCAAATTGTTTGTTGGCGGTATTAATCAAATCTTGAACTTCATTTAAATTAGTTACATCGACTTTTTGAGCAATGATTTGTTCGTCAGGGAATTCATTTTTCAATTCGTTTGGTTTTTCTAATCTTCTAGCTCCAATAACTAATTTAGCGTGTTTTTTTGCTAATTCTCTGGTTGTTGCTGCACCAATACCACTTGAAGCATCTGTAATAATAACAACTTTATCTTTAATACTCACTTAATTTCTCCTTATTACATTTCTTCATTGAATGACTACAGTATATGAATATTTGCTAGCTATGTTAAATACTTTTAAAATATGGACAAGTATAACTATTAATTATGAAAGTTGGAATATTAATGGAACTAAAGATTTCACGTTATTTTTTAGTTGTAGCACAAAAAATTATTACTAAAGCAACAAAAAGTTATTGATATTACAACCTATCCTTTCAAAACAGTTGTCAGATGTCAGATTTTGAAAAAGTAATTTATCATTCCAAAAGATTTGAGTGGTTTACCATTATTAATATCATCTCAAGAAGTTTCCAAAAGTCGTTTTAAAAATTGATGTGGAAACTTAGAATCTAAGATAAACATTATTGGAACCTTTACCTTGGTTTTTAATGCCGAGATGTTGGTAGAAAATGGTAATGCCTATATGATGACTTTTAACCATCTAATTAATAAAACTTATCAAGAACAATTAATATTCCGCCCTCTTAATCCACCGATGATTGAACCAATTACTATTGTTTGGAAGAAAAATGCTATTTTATCGAAAGTGGCACAATTATTTGTTAAACGAATCAAAAATTCTTTACATCAGGATACGAGATAATTACAAATCTTCGAAAAAGCTCATGCTAATTAATTAGTATGAGCTTTTATTTTTGTGATTTTTGATATGTCTGACACGTTCATTCTATGAATTTCAAACGTAGAGATGGTCACATTGAAGATGAACTTGTTCATAGAATTAAGATTCTCAAAAATACTCTTTTTATACTCAAAACGGGGTCTATTTGTAAGAAATAGACCCCATAAAACCTTGACGTATCAACCTAGAAAAATTACAATAAATACCTAGGGGTTATTTATTAATAAAACGAAATAATAGCCCCTACCATGGAGGGTGCTATGAAACAGCTAGTTTTACCAATAAAAGATACAAATGTCCTCAATGAGGTTAAAAATACTCTTTTAAGGAATTTTAAATATGGACGACGCAACTACACAATTTTTCAAACTGGCAAGGCAACTCTTTTGCGAGTCTCTGATGTCATGTCTTTAAAATATCACGATGTCTTTGATGATTATGACGAGATAAAAAAGAACGCTTATATTCACGATAAGAAAACTGGCAAACCAAATACTTTATATTTAAGACCAATAACTAGAGATTTATTGATTTATCAAAAATGGCTTTTAGAAAATCATATCCAATCAGAGTGGTTATTCCCATCTATGGAACGTCCCGAACGCCATATTTCTGAAAAACAATTTTATAAAGTAATGGCAAAAGTTGGCGACCTCTTAAATATTAATTATTTGGGTACACATACGATGAGAAAGACTGGTGCCTATCGAGTTTACTTGCAGTCGAATTATAATATTGCTTTAGTAATGCGCTTGTTGAATCACAGTAGTCAACAAATGACTTTAGCTTATTTAGGATTAGATCAAGAATCACGAGAACAGATGTTAGATCAAGTAGACTTTGGATAAAAAAATAGACTATCAACTCATTTAAGAATTGATAGTCTATTTAATTGGAAAATATTCTACTATTAATTTTGTGACAATTGATTTTGTTGAATCCAAGCGTTAGTACCGATACGATACATCTTCACGTTTGTCTTAGGGTTAACCGCTCTTCTGTCAACAATCCAATCAGTACCTGGTGCAACTGTGAGTCCAGTTGGGTTACCGTTATCATCATAGATAGTAGCATTGGTAGTTGCTGTAACAGATGAACCGGCTAAGAAACTGGCCCAAGGCAAGGCATCATTAGCTGATACGAAACCATTGGTGCTGACGTGATAATAGAAGCCGCCATCAATAATAGCAATCATGTCAGAAATCCAAGAAGAATTTGGTGCCAAGGCAATGTCAGTCCGTTTGTTACCATCGCGGTCATAAACAGTTGTTACTTGATTCTTTGTGGTTACCCCACCACGAAGATCAGCAGTTTGGTAATTATCCCGTGTTTGATAATCAGCACCATCTTTTTTGGCCAGGTCATATTGTGAAACATTGGCATAATCATTTTCATTAGTTAAATAATAAGAGTAAACATCGTTTGCGTCATATTTACTATTAGATGCTTTATCATTACCCATTTCTTGTGAAAAATAAATCATACCATTTGGAGAAATGCTAACACCAATACCAACATAGTCGATGTATGGATTCAACATGTTCTTTCTGTGACCATAATTTGGTTCTGGATCATAAGTTTCACTATAAAATTCATGCGTAATCTTTTGTGCGATTGTTGTTGGATCAATTGAACCAATCATTGAATAAGGCATTTGAGCAATATTCTCTTCAGCATTCAAATTATATGGATACATGTCAGCTGAATTCCAACCCACATGATTATCTACGCTACCAGTATTAATAAAGCTATCAGTTCTTGATTGAGCGTAAACATTCAATGGATTGACCATCTTGAGTGCAGATAAACCATTTTGAGCACGTAATCGATTCAATTCAGTGAACATTGCTGCCTTAACAGCAGCAACATCAATACTTTGATAAGCTGATTGAGTTGTTGCTACATTGTCATTTTCCTTTGATTGTGACTGACTAGTTTGATTAGTTTCACCAGATTGACTAGATGTAGATGGTTGAACAACTTGATTAGTCGTATCACTGTCATCATTTGTCGCCGTTGAGACACCATCAGAATTATCAGTGGTGGTTTGTTCTGAAGTATTGATTGCATTATTAGCAGTCGCTGCATCAGCATAAGCGACATTCCCTCCTAAACTCGTTGCAAGAAGTGCGCTTGCGGCTAGTAACATAGCCGCTCTCTTAGTTTTAGAAAACATGATACTCCCCTTTTCATTATGGAAATAATGGTTATATTTATTTTAACTCATTAGACATATTAATAAAGAACTTATTCTAATAATTATTTTATATTATTCTGATAAAATAAAAAAGCCTTACGGCTTTATTTTAAGATTTATCGAAATCCCTAATCCAAGCAATAGCTAAAGCACCCTTGCCCAGATGAACTCCAATAACAGGTCCAAAGTAAGAACGATCAAGCGTTGTTTCTGGATATTTTTCTTGAAGATCCTTTGCCCAACTGTCTCCAGCACTTGGATCATCGGCATCGATTACTAAAAGTCTTAAGGGATGCGTAGCGTTTTCCATAGCAGTCGCAAGTTTATCTTCAGCCTTTAATTTGGCTTTCTTCATGGAACGGACCTTATCATAAGCCACAATTTTATGAGAATCATTGTCAAATTCTAATAAAGGTTTAATATTTAATACGGTGCCTATTACAGCGGAAGTATTTGATAATCTTCCACCTTTGACTAAATTCTTCAAGTCGTCAACGACGAAGGATTCACCCATCGAATCTCTTAAGGTATCAAGACGCCCGATAATTTCATCGACATCTTTGCCTTCATGAGCCATTTTAGCAGCTTCTTGTGCTAAATATCCCATTAAGCGTACAGTAATTTGAGAATCATAAACAATAACATTAATATTATCAATTAGTTGAGCAGCACTTTTTAGATTATTTACAAATCCAGAGATAGTACTTGCCAAATGAATCGATATTACGGTATCATAGCCTTCTTTAGCCAGTTTATCGTATACGTTCATCATTTCGCCAATTGAAGGTTGAGCCGTTGAAGGTAGTTCAGGTGAATCTTGTAATAATTCATAGAATTGTGAAGTTGTAATATCGATATCTTCACGATAAGTTTTGTTATCAAAGACTACTTCTATTGGAACAACTGTTATATTATATTTATTGACTATTTCTTGTGGCAAATAAGATGTACTGTCAGTTACAATGGCTATTTTCATAAATTTATCAATTCCTTGTTTGGTTACGTATAATGATTGTATAACCCTTAGATTATATCATATTCATACGATATTATATTTGTTACAGAATAAAAGTTTCAGAAATTATTGAGCAATATTAGAAAGGAAGCAAAATATGTCTTTCGACGGAATGTTTACCCATGTGATGGTAAACGAATTAAATCAAAACCTTAGCGGTGGTCGAATCAGTAAGATTCAACAACCATTTGCTAACGAATTGATTCTTACAATTAGAAGTAATCGTAAGAATCGTCAACTCCTGTTGTCAGCTCATCCCTCATATGCAAGAGTTCAGATAACTGATCAACCCTTTGCTAATCCTGCAAAACCTTCAACATTCGTGATGTCATTACGAAAATACATCACCAGTGCTATCGTTAAAGATTTTCATCAACTAAATAACGATCGTGTTGTCATGGTCGATCTTTCGGCCAAAAATGAATTGGGCGATATTCACGATTATACACTTATCATCGAGATTATGGCACGCCACAGTAATATTTTCTTAATTAATAAAGAAAATGGTCGAATAATTGACCTGATCAAACGTGTCTCTCCCGAGAATAATAGTTTCCGTGGACTCCTTCCAGGGGACGATTATAAGTTACCGCCAGCACAAAATAAAATCAATCCATTTTCAACGAAAGATGAAAATTTATCGAATTTATCTGCTTCCGATATTCGTAAGAAATACGAAGGAATCGGCCTGGATACGTCAGCTGAATTAGAAAAGTTCATTGCTAATGGGAAAACTTTTGATGACTTCATCAATCTTTATCAAAACAATCTTCATCCTAATACTGCTAATTCTCAAAGCAAGCATAAGTTAGGTTTCTTCCCAATTGCCTTTTCCAATACGACGACTGAGGTGAAGTCCTATGCAACTTTAAGTGAATTGCTAGATAATTTTTATCTGGATAAAGCTCGAGTTGACCGGATTGAGCAACAAACCAAAAATATTACTAGACGCTTGGATATCATCCTTAAAAAGGATAAATCAAAGGTCAAAAAACTACACAAGCAACTAGATAAAACTGATGTGATGAATAAATATAATCTTTATGGCGAACTTTTGACGACTTATATGTCGAAAATTCAACATGGTTCCAGTTCTATCACCTTGACGAATTATTATAATAATGAAGACGTTACGATTAAGTTGAATCCTGAGTATTCTCCTTCATTAAATGCGCAAAGTTACTATAAGAAGTATCGGAAGTTGCAAAATTCAATCCCTCATATTAAGCAACAGCTCGAATTAACAACTAACGAAATCAATTATTTAGATTCAGTTTTAGCTTCCCTTGAGTATGTTGATATTGAAGATGTTGATGGGATCGTTGATGAATTGATTCAATCAGGCTACATCAAAAAGAAGAAAAAGAATGCTCGCAGAAAACGCAAGAAGAAAGTCGGCGAGAATTTCCAAACAACTAATGGAATTGAAATCACCGTTGGTAAGAATAACTTGGAAAACGACCAATTGACAATGAAACTTTCCCAAAAGAATCATTATTGGTTCCACGTCAAAGATATCCCTGGCTCTCATGTTATTTTAAAGACTAGCACGCCAGATGAAGAATCAATCGTTCAGGCAGCTACGATTGCAGCATATTATTCTAAAGCTCGTGATTCCAGCAAAGTTCCCGTCGATTATGTTCAAATCAAACATATTCGTAAACCTAATGGTGCTAAACCTGGATTTGTGATTTTTGAAGGACAAAAGACGGTTTTGGTTGATCCAGATCGTAAATTAGTCGCTGACTTAAAAGAATAGAAAAATCAAAATGCCCTAAAGCGTTAAGTATAACTTGACGACTTTAGGGCATTTTACTTTATTCTTTTTTACGTAATTCATGCAATTTAGTTTGAATTTCATCTTTATCCAATAATTTATAACGTTTTTTATCTATTGTTAAAAGATACTTCGTATCAAAGTTATTGAAAATATCTTCGAGTGACAAATCTGAACCAATCTTATTACCAAGCAATAATTTGACTAAAGTATCGATTACATGGACCGAACTAGCTAATTCATGTCTGATAATATCGTTGGTCATTCCTCGATACTTCTTAGTTACCAGCCAATGACCGTTACTTTTGACTAATTCAAAGTTATATATATCAACATGATTGTCTTTTTCTAATTCTTGAGAAATCAAACCGGCAAAATCAGCCCGATCTTCGACCGTCATGAAATTATTGACCGAGCTAATTTCATAAGTATGGCCATCACGCTTGCCACGATAAATTACCGATGGAGCAAGATAATTTTGGCCATCGCTGATGACCATGATTTTAACAGTAGTATTGCCCGTTAAATCAATATTTTTAATTTCTTGGGCACTGAACTGAAATACTCGGTCATCGTCTGTATCGACCATATTTTTCGATAAATCAATAATATTTAAGATACTGTCGCTATCGATTAAGTCTAAACTTTTGATTTCCATGTGAGGATCGTCAATCTCGACAACTTTTCGTCTCGTTCTCAAAGGCGAATTCCAAGGCTCGCGACCAATGATAATTGGTTCCAAACCGTTTTGGTCAATTGATTTAGCAAGTTGGAATAAAACGAATTGTCGAATCATGATATCAGTTTTTGAAGTAATAATCGGCGTACGAACGATAATCTTCTTTCGATCGCTTAATTCCAACTCGTTACTGATACCGCTAGTTACAAAATAATTATGGTTGATATATTGATTGTTAGCTACAGAGACGGCACGCTTATTTTTAACAACAGTTTTTGTGACAATGTCAGGACTGTCGAGCAATAGTTTGCTATGTCCAACACCCTTAACTCCCATTTCGACCATTCTTTCAACATTTCCGCCATCAATCTCGCCTTCACGAATAATCAAGCTGTTATCGATAATGTTTTGTAAAGCAGCTAAGTACGGTAAATTTATCCCCGTAATTTCTGATAGAACAGGCTTTTCAAAATTTCTACGCAAAGCCTCTAACAAAACATCCAGCATCCAATTAGTGGGATGAATGATTTTTTCAAATAATTCATCGTCATCTAATTTTTTCAATTCATTATATCGTTCAAAATTATTGTTCAGTTTGTCATTTAAAGCGCCCTTATTGAGAACTTCCTCCAAACTAAAACCATTGACGACGATACTTGAATTGGAAGTTTTACTTGGTCCAAGGTATCTTTGCTTGTCATTTTTCCATTGAGGAAATCTCGAAGTGATATGGTCAACAAATGGTTCTGTGGCTCCATTGAAGGAATTCCCAGCATCTAATTGCAATTTATCTAAGTGATACCCGAGACATAATTCAGCCACGGCAGTTGCCAAAGGATAACTAGTAGCATACTCCAAAAATTTAGTCTCCTCACTTAATCGAGGAATAAATTCCGTAATATAAGACTCATTGGTAACGTGATTGTAAGCGAAATGGACTGTGCAGACACCAACAACGTTAAAAGCTCGTGCTAACTTAATCGAGAAATTTCGTAAACGTTGAAGCTTCGAGTCGTTCAATGAAACAGCTGGGGAAATCAAGTTGGAATCCAAATGGTGAATCCCAATTGGTTCAATATCCTCAATTGTGCCAATCAGAGCGGAATTATCGAAGCGGTCTCGCAAAATAGTAAATGAATATTCGCTGAATCCACGAATACTACGTTCAATTTCAATTTTAGTATCGTCGATATCTTCCATCGCCATGAAGTTATCTAATTCAAATAGATTATTGATATTAGTCCAGCCACTGGAGTGACGGTTCGAATATCTTCTGCGAGCGATAATTGGAAAGCCGATGGAACGAATGAAACTATATATTTCTTTTTCATCATCAGAAGAAACAAATTTAATCACGGGTAAATTAGCTTTGGTTAAACGTTTGACAAACAATTCACGCTTGAAAGTTGCTAATGAGGCTGCATAATTTGGACCCAGAACTCTAGTTTTCCCAATCTTACCATTCAAACTAGCAACTATTCCCAAAGCATTGCGGTCCCCCACTGTTGGCAAGATAGCGTCGGGATGATATTTTTGCACATACTTCAAAACATTCTCGCCGCTAACTTTTTCAACGATGGTCTTGTCGTAAAAATCACCTGATGATAACAGTGAAGTTGGATCCTCAACAATGATTGAGATTTTATAACCCAATTGGTGCAAAATGTCGACTGTATCGTAAAGTGCCGTCGACAAATCAACGTTCTTATCGCTACTCGTTGGTCCAATAATTAATATGCTATGTATTTCATCTAATTCCATTGACTTCTAACTCCCTCTTGCTGTCTGACTGATTCAATCAAATCGATGAATTCATCAAAGACATAATATCCGTCAGTAGGTCCTGGGGCTGCTTCGGGTTCAAAGAGCACACCCATAATTGGTAGATATTCGTGACGAATCCCTTCAATCGTTCCATCAGAAACGCAAACGTTAGTAACGATAAAATCAGAGGCACTAATATATTTTGGATCAAGGGTATAAGAATGATTGTGATTGACGAAATCAATTTTGCCACTGGCAACTTCTTTAACTGCTAAAGAAGATTCGTGGTGCGGCTGTGGCAATTTTTCAATCTGACAATCATTAGCCATCGCAATCAAAAGGTTCCCCAAGCCGATTCCGAGGATGGGGTAGTTCTTTTGCAAAATTTGAATAGTTTCAATCGTTTTAGGTAAATCTTCTGGTGCTCCTGGTCCGTTGGAATAAATAATCCCATCAGGATGTAAATTCTCAATTTCTTCAACCGTTGATTTATAATTGACGATTACCGAATTACAGTCCCGATATGATAATTGCCGTAAAATTGAATATTTAAGTCCTAAATCGACGATAACGATTTTTAAGCCCATATTAGGATTAGGATACGATTGTCGCGTCGAAACGCGTTTGACTAAATCTGGTGGCAAAACTAGCGCCTTGATTTGATCAATGGCATGCTCATCGTGCGTATCCATAATGCTAGCCTTCATTTCTCCATGTTCAGCAATATGTTTTGCTAATGCTCTAACATCAACATTTTTAATCCCAGGAATTTTTAAACTAGTAATCCAATCTTCAAAAGAAATCGATTTATCGACTGTCAAAAGGCTGGATGAACCAATAACGACTCCCTTGCATTGGGAATTGATTGATTCGTAGAAATCTCGATTAATTCCTGAGTTACCAACAGAAGGAATCGTGAACGCAATAATTTGACCTTCAGTATCAGGATCAGTTACTGATTGTTCGATTCCAGTCCGGTTATTTGAAATCACTAATTGTCCAGTAGTGATTATAGAAGATCCAAATCCTTCACCTGGAAAGACGGTTCCATCTTCTAAAATTAAATAACGTTTCATTCCATAGCAACTCCTTTAAAGATAGCTTATTCAATTTCAATCTTGTCTTCGCCATCAATTTCTTTCATTGATACTTTGATTTTTTCCTTTTGAGAAGTCGGAATATTTTTGCCTACAAAGTCAGCTCTAATTGGTAGTTCACGGTGTCCACGGTCAACTAAAACAGCTAGAGAGATTTTCTTAGGACGTCCGGCATTCATTAACGCATCCATAGCGGCCCGAATCGTCCGACCAGTATATAAAACGTCATCTGTTAAAATTACATGTTTATTATTTATATCAATATCTAATGGTTCCGTTTTTACTTTAGTAAGATCCTTTTCATCATGAGTTTGGTCATCACGATAAGGAGTAATATCTAGCTCTTCAACTGGAATCTTGATGTTTTCCAATTGTTTTAATCTTGATTCGATCCGGTGAGCCACAAAAACACCACGAGTTTTAATACCAACTAGTACTAAATCATCGATTCCTTTATTTCGTTCAATAATTTCATATGTTATTCGAGTCAAAGCACGTGTCATTGTTTGACCATCAATAATTTCTTTAGCCATATTTATTCCCTACTTTCAAAAAAGCACTCACTAAGTGAGTGCTTTACTATTTTTATAATCACACACAATTCTATTTCTAAATTATAGCACGATTAAGATTGTCGATGACGCAATTGTGCTAGTGTATCTAGAAAAATCTGTGGAGGCTCAACTGAAAATTCCATCCACTTATGCGTTCTAGGATGTTCAAAGCCCAGGGTCTTTGCGTGTAAGAATTGTCCCTTACCATCAAGGGTATTTTTCGGTCCATACAATGGGTCCCCAGCAACGGGATGACCAATGTATTTCATATGAACTCTGATTTGATGAGTCCGACCAGTCTCTAACTTCAATTTCAACAGTGAATAATTTTCAAACTGTTCTAAAACTGTAAAGTGAGTGACTGCATGACGTCCATCTTCAACAACTGCTTGTTTTTTACGATCAGTCTTGGAACGCCCCAGTGGTGCATTGATTCGACCAGTCTTTTCTTGGAAGTTGCCATGAACGATGGCAACATATTCACGGAGATTACTCTTCTCCTTCAATTGCTTCATCAAAGATTGTTTTGCTAAATTATTTTTTGCAATCATCAATAGACCAGAAGTATCTTTATCGATTCGATGAACGATACCTGGTCTAATGACATCGCTGTCGTTGATTTGACAATGATACAAAATAGCATTGACCAAAGTTTTATCCGGATGACCAGCAGCCGGATGAACGACCATCCCTTGAGGTTTATTGACCACAATCACATCTTCGTCTTCGTAAACGATGTCTAACGGGATGTTTTCGGGAATAGCCTCTAAAGGTTTTTCTTTAGGAATGTTAACAATGATTTTATCACCAGTCGTCAATTTGGCCCCCGTTTTAGTTATTTCTTTATCATTGACCAAAACGTTGCCATCTTTGATGAATTTTTGAAGTTGAGATCTTGTAAAATCACTGATTTCAGTACTTAAAAATGTATCTAAGCGACCTTTTTTTGTTTCGTTGTACTCTAAATTTAAAGACTTACTTATTATTTTTCTCACCTGCTAATTGGATAATCAATGACGCGATAATGAAGATTACACCAATCGTGATGTAGGTATCGGCCAGATTAAAAATTGGAAAATTGATAAAGTCTAAATTGAACATGTCGACCACATAATGTCTGGTAAAACGATCAATTGCATTACCCATTGTTCCCGCTAATAAGAATATCAAAGAAAATCGATAAAGATAATCTTTTTTATCAGCTTTTATAAATAAATATACTAAAACTACCACAGCAATGATAGTCACAATGTAAAAGAATAACATTTTACCTTCAAGCATGCTCCAAGCAGCACCAGTATTAGTGATATGCGTAATTGAAACGATACCTGGAATAAAATCATGGACGCTCATTGTTGCAATATTGGTCGTAACGTAATATTTCAGCGTTTGATCACCAACTATTAAAACTGCAAATAGCAGCCAATAAACCAACTGCACTAGAATAGTCCTCCGATTGTTCCTTCATTGTCGACATCCATCCCTAAAGCGGCTGGTTTCTTGGGAAGACCTGGCATTGTCATAACATTACCAGTTAAGACAACGACAAAGCCTGCACCTAACTTCGGTACAATATCAGTTACATGAAGCGTAAAGTCTTTAGGTGAACCCAGTTTTTTAGGATCGTCACTCAATGAATATTGAGTTTTGGCAACACAGACAGGTAAATCGTCCCAAGCATTGTCTTTTAGAACTTGCAATTGGTTTGAAGCTTTCTTGCTGTAAGCAACATTATTAGCTCCATATACTTCGGAAGCAATTGTAGCAATCTTAGCTTCAGTAGTTTCGCCGTCTTCATAAAGACGAGTATAGTTGGCTTCTTTTTCGGTAGCACGAACAACTGCTTTTGCAAGAGCTTGACCACCTTTACTACCATTGTGGTGAATCTCTGCCAATTCAACTTCTACACCGACTTCATCACAAAGGGATGTCAAAAGTTTAATTTCATTAGCAGTATCAGTTTCAAATTTATTGATAGCGACAACCACAGGAATGTGATAGTAACGCATGTTGTGGATGTGACGTTTCAAATTCTTAAAACCTAAGTTCAATGCGTTCAAATCTTCATCTTTGATATCAGCTAATTTTTGACCGCCATTATATTTCAAAGCTCTCACAGTTGCCACGATGACAATTGCATTTGGAGCATGATTGAGTTTTGGTGTCACGATATCAAGGAACTTCTCGCCACCAAGATCGGCTCCAAAGCCAGCTTCTGTGACCGCATAGTCGCCAAGTTTCATAGCTAACTTTGTAGCTAAGATACTATTGCAACCATGGGCAATGTTAGCGAATGGACCACCGTGAATGATAGCTGGAGTATTTTCCAGTGTTTGAACTAAATTAGGCTTCAATGCATCTTTTAAGAGAACAGTAATGGCACCTTCAACATGAAGATCTCTGACGAAAACGGGTTTCTTGTCAAAAGTGTAAGCAATCAAGATACTTGAAATTCTTTCTTTTAAATCGTCAATGTCTTGAGCTAAACAAAGTACAGCCATTAATTCGCTAGCAACGGTGATTTCAAAATGTTCTTCTCGAGGCATGGAATTGAATGGACCACCTAAACCAACTACAGTATTTCTTAAAGCACGATCGTTAATGTCTAAGGCTCTCTTCCAAACGATTCTTCTTGGATCAATGTTCAAACTATTTCCTTGATGGATATGATTATCGATTAAGGCTACTAAAGTGTTAACAGCACTTGTTAAAGCATGCATATCGCCTGTAAAGTGAAGATTGATATCTTCCATCGGTACTACTTGAGCAAATCCACCACCAGTAGCGCCGCCTTTCATCCCCATAACTGGTCCAAGAGATGGTTCACGTAAAGCCAAAACAGTTTTCTTGCCTAATGATTGCAACGAATCAGCCAAACCGATGGCAACCGTCGATTTACCTTCACCGGCAGGAGTAGGATTGATCGAAGTAACTAAAATTAATTTACCGTCATCTTTTTCCATTGCTTTGCCGATGCTGCGAGCAGAAAATTTGGCCTTGTAATGACCGTAAGGTTCAATATCGTCGGCAGTTAAACCGACCTTGTTAGCAATTTCGTTAATATTTTTCATTTTATCGTGCTCATTGATTTGAGCGATTTCGATATCACTTGGAAATGACATTGCTTTCACCTGCTTCTTTTCTAATTAGATTTAAAATTCCCCTAGTAGAAGTTACCCTAAATGGAAAGAAATCGTGATTATTAAAATCAAACTCAATCGTCCATTTATTATCTATCTTTAAACCAACCTCCGCATGTTTAAAACTGCGGGTTTTGTAGTAAGGCTCTTTGATGACTACTTCATCGTCTGTTATTCTAACCCAAGAGTTAGCTATAATGTAGAAGACGTAAATTCCATCAATAATCCAAACTAAAAACGGAATAAAGCTTAGCGCCATAATTTCCAACTGTAAAATAGACCCTAAACATGCAAGACTTAAAGCAATCGACCACATGATGATTCCCCATGCACCAGCTGGTTGAACAAAATGTTTCTTTGACATAATTTCTCCTGAAAGGTTCTAAATAATATGATTAAATTGTACACCGATGCCGGATTAAATACTAATTTAAATCTAGGCGTCGTCTCTTACGTAATAAAACGAAATAACAAAATTTATCAAGATGCACTTCACCAAGATAATCAAGATAATCATTATCTCGAATTCTTAGCCTTAAAAATTGCTTTGCAAAAAATTATAGAAAATCATTGGAATGATGAGATAGTTTTAATCCATTCCGACAGTCAAATCGTCATCGATAGTTTGGACAAGAATTATTCCAAAAATTATCAACCGATACTCGATGACATTTTGTCTGAGCTTGAAAACTTTCCTGAATATTTTGCCAAGCACATTGCTGACAAGGATAATCGTGCTGCACATACGCTCGTCCATCAAGAAATGCTAAAAATTAGGACACATTCTGATAAATAGCTGATAATTTGTTTCTGCAAATTGTAAAGTATGCTACTATTAAAACGCTTTCAAATAAGAGGAGGTTTTCCCATGTACTATGTTGTAATGAAAGATCGCGATATTCGTGATAACTTAGCTACGGAACAATACCTAATGAATAACGTCAAATTCGATGAACCATTAGTACTGTTCTATATTGAAAAACCATGTATTATTGTAGGACGTAATCAAAACACAATTGAAGAAATCAATAGCGATTACATCAAAGATAACAATATCACTGTAACACGCCGCATCTCTGGTGGTGGAGCAGTTTACCAAGACCTCGGCAACCTTTGCTTCAGTTTCGTGGTTGATTCAGATGATAAAAACTTCGGTGATTTCAAATCATTTACGCAACCAATTATAGACGCTTTGCATCAAATGGGAGCCACAACTGCCGAAGTGTCCGGTCGCAATGATCTCTTAGTCGATGGCAAGAAATTCTCTGGCAATGCTATGTATTCTAGAAACAATAAGACATTCTCTCATGGAACTTTATCCTTAGATGTCGATTTAGACGTTCTAACAAAAGCTTTGCACGTTTCCAAGGATAAAATAGCTTCTAAGGGAATTAAGTCAATTCGCTCAAGAGTTACTAACTTACGTCCATACTTAGCTCCTGAGTACCAAGATTTAACAACAGAGCAATTCCGCGACCGCTTATTATTAGAATTATTCCATGCCGATAATTTAGATGAAATTAAAGATCACGAATATGTCGTAACTGATGCTGATCAAAAAGAAATCGACAAAATCAAAGAACAATATTATTACAACTGGGACTGGGTCTATGGTAAATCTCCTGCCTTTACAGCTAAACAAAGAAAACACTTCGATATGGGAACAGTTGATGTTCGTTACAATATCGAAAATGGTAAGATAGAGCATGTTGAGATTTATGGTGATTTCTTTGGTATGAAAGATGTTAATGACATTAAAGAAAAACTTTTGAATCTTAAATATGATCGTGAAGAGATACTAAATGTGCTCAACCAATTTAATCTTGATGATTATTTCAAGGGCATCCCTAACGATCAATTGAGTAAACTATTTACTCCCTAACTATTAATTTAGAAATTTTAACTACAAAAAAACGGGTTGAGAAAATAATTCTCAATCCGTTTTTTATTTTTTGGTATGATTGTTTTTAATGAGAGGATAAAAAATGATTAATGAAACCATATTGAACCAAGATGTAAAATTAATAGATGTTCATTCCACTAAAACACTCAACGACGATGATCGTACCCAGTTAATTGAAAAATATGGTCTGACTAATGAAATTTTAGATTACGCTGATGATGAAAATGAACGCGCTCGTTTTGAATATGACGATATTTCTAAAACTTACTTGCTGGTCTATAACGTTCAAAATGAAAATAATCAAACAACTGATTTGTCGCAACGTACCCTGCCTATTTCATTTACCATTAAAGATAATCAATTGTTTCTTTTTACAAACGATGCTACGCATTACATCAAAGATTACTTATTAAAGGCCAAACAGCGAATTAAAACAAATATCAAGGATAAACTTTGGGAATATATTTTCAATACTTTTGACCAAATAACGAGTGACTTTAGTGACCAAATCAGTGAAACCGACAGTATACGAAACAACATTCAACATTTGATCAAGCGTCATCATTCTTCTGAAAAGCAAATTCTAGAATTAGCCAACTTACAAGATTTGACCACTTATCTGAATACTGCCATCAACGGAAATTTAGGAGTCTTGAAACAACTAGAACTCATTTCGTCGGGCAATGTTCAAGATTTACATCTAACTAAATCTGCCCATGAACATTTGCATGATTCCATGATTGAAATTGAACAGATAAAGAATCAGGCGGATCTCAGTTCAGACATCATTGATCGAATTTCAAACACTTATAACAATATTTTGAATAATCGAACAAATACGACCATGAAGATACTGACAATCTACACGATTATTCTCAGTATCCCCACGATCGTATCAGGGTTTTACGGAATGAACATGAAATTACCAATTGCCGATAAGGGCTGGTCTTGGGTCTTTTCATTAATCATCACGATTATTATTATTTTAGTAATTCTTTGGGACCTACACAGGCGCGATACGCTCTAATGTTTTTTAGCCCAATATTGGTAAAGATCGGTCTTTAATGAACCATTATATAATTTACGTTTTTTAGTGGCTAAGGAACCGAAGTATTTTTCAAATTCGACATCACTAGTTAAAATATATTTATTCCAAGTGGGAGCAGTCGCAAAGACTTCTCCCATTTCTTTATAAAGTTTTCTAACTCCTGCCATGTCGCTCATTCGTTGACCGTAAGGTGGGTTAGTAATAATGGTTCCGTACTCCCCTTCAATCTTTAAATCTTTGATAGCGACTTGTTTAAATTGAATATCATGCAAAACGCCAGCGTCATGTGCATTTAATTTAGCAATATCGATCATTGAACCATCGATATCTGAAGCACGAATATCTAAATCGACATCTTTGACGCCAGCTTCAGCTTCTTCTTTGAGATTCTCAAGAATCTTATTATCGAACCAATCGAAGTTTTCAAATAAGAAATGACGCTTTATTCCTGGAGCAATATTTTTAGCCATTCGTGCTGCTTCGATTGCAATCGTACCGGAACCTGTGGTTGGATCTAAGAATGGATCTTCTTCTGGATGCCAGACAGTCAAAAGAATCATTGCAGCAGCGAAGTTCTCCTTCAAAGGAGCAGCACCATGCTCGATTCTGTAACCACGCTTATAAAGCGATTCACCAGTAGTATCAAGTGTTACTTCAACAGCATCTTTATGGATTCTAGTTTCAATTTGAAATGTTGCGCCAGTCTCTGGTAAACGTCCACGACGCATGAAAACATCAGCCATTTTATTTACGATGGCTTTTTTTGTTATGGCTTGAATATCACGTTCTGAATGCAATTTTGATTTAACTGTTCTTGCTTTAATTGGAAAAGCCGCATTCAATGGCAACCAATCATCCCAAGCAATTGCATAAACTTTATTAAAAAGTTCATCAAAAGTGGTTGCCTTGAACGTTCCAATCAGAATTTTGACACGGTCAGCACTTCTTAGCCACAAGTTAGCTCTAGCAATATCTTCATACTCGCCGTCAAAATAGACCTTACCATTCTCGGTCTTTGTATCGTATCCCAAATTTTGTAATTCCTTTGCGGTTACAGATTCAAAGCCGCTTGACATAGTCGCAATTAATTTCATATTGCCCCTCTTAGTTTAATTTTTTGTATAAAAAAAGGACGAACAAGTCGTCCCTCTGCCTCGATAAACTCCTATAAGCCACGTTTTGTTCATGTATCAGGACGGCACCCTAATACAGTTAGTAATCATCTATCTACAATTAAGCCTTCACAGTAGATTCATTTCTCGTTATGAAGCGCCCCTACCAAAGTTTGGGTTGCCCGCTTGCGGGGTTTACCTCGTTCCACCATTGCAATTTCTCACAATAATACGTCTCTGTGGCACTTTCAAGCTAGTAACACATGGTCAAAGACTTTAGTGCGTTCACTGCCATTACCTTTATAAAAGGCACCTTGGTTTATTGGACCAAGCACAAACACTGCAAGCATCTCAGCTCGCGCGGGCGTGGACTTTCCTCAGCCTAGATAACTAGACCGCGATTACTCGTAATTTACCGACTTGAATAGTATACACTAAAATTGATTAAAATGGTTATTATTATTCAAATTTCCATTAAAATTATTTTGATTTTGGCCAGAAGCCCCATTTGTAGGGCTATTTGGTTGAAAATTATTTGAGTTTTGACTAGGATTATTAAAGTTATTGTTCATTGAGCCTTGATTCATCCGTGGATTAACTTCAGTGTGTCCACTCTCTACTCCACTATGGTTGTTCATATTATTAGGAACAACTGCTGAAGCAAATTGTTTCGACTCGTTATTTTCTGGAACGCCATTAGCAAAATCATGACCAAAGACACGTTTTTCCAAATTAGAAACACGTTTTAAAATATCATAATTAGTTGAAGCTTCAGCCGTAGCCGTCATAGCTGGCTTTTGTCTCAATCGATTATTTTTTTGTCTTTGTTGAAAGTTATTTTGTGGATTTGTTGGGCGTGCTTGAGCTAAACGGTCATTTTCCGACTTTAATTGACTGATTTCATTAGCAAATGTTTCGTAATCTTTAATAATACCATCTAAGAATTGGTCAACCTCTGTGGGATCATAGCCACGCATTTTTGTCTTAAATTCTTTTTGCAAAATATCATTTGGTTGATAATTTAATGAAGTTTCATTTGAATTGTCATTGCCATTTGGTTGTTGTTGGTTCATTCCGTTCATATTATTCATTATTAAACACCCCAGTGTTAATTATTGTCGATTTAACTTATCCTAACTATCATATAACATATTAGCAAAGTCCTGCATAGAATCAAAATCAATCAGCTCTAATTGGTAGTCGATACCACGATTTTGATAAGCTTTGATTGCTTCATAATCAAATTTAGGTTTGCCACCACTGTCAGGATCATAAAAAATCAAAGCGCCATCTGTGTGTTTAAGCATAAAATCTTGCCAAACTCGCAGTTGCTTACCACTATAATAACTCTTATTAGAAATTTTATTGACATAGTCGGCATTTCTTAAAAAAACATTTAACAATAGCTGATTATTTTCATTCCATTTTTTACCAAACTCGTTAAAAGGTAATATCACTGCATGTCTTATATTATAGCCTTTTTTCTTAACTTCTTGTATGGCCTTTCCGATAATTTGTTCTGTGCCAAGTTGAGCGCCAGTGATGACCCATTGAGTTCCGTCTTCTACGTAATTAGTAATTCTTTGTTCAAAAAAGTCTTGAATTACTTTGGCTTTTGGGTCATTATCTTTAAAAATGCCCAGTTCATATGAACGGTACCCTGTGATCCATAAATTTTTTATCATCAAGAACCTCCTTAAATAATATTTTTGCTGTCATGGTATAATTTGCAACGTAGGAGTTGATATTTTGAAAATAAACTACCCAGATGGAAGAAGTTTTAATAATCCATCACACTCTTCTCTCCACGCTTCTAGTGCCAAGAAAAAACTTATTTTTGGCGATCGCGGTATGACTCTGGAAGAAGAGATTAATGAAAGTAACAAGTACTATCGCAGTCATGATATCGCAGTAATTTATAAAAAACCAACGCCGATTCAAATTGTTAAAGTCGACTATCCTAAACGTAGCCGTGCCGTTATTAAGGAGGCATATTTCAGACAGGCTTCGACAACTGATTACAATGGTGTTTATAATGGTTATTATGTTGATTTTGAAGCTAAGGAAACTAAGAACAAAAATATCTTTCCTTTAAAGAACTTCCATCAACATCAGATTGATCATTTGCGGATGTGTCAAAAACAAGGTGGCATTTGCTTTGTTATTATAAAATACGTTACATTAAAACGATATTTTGTAATGCCAGCCGATACCTTATTTTTGCACTGGGATGCTCAAAAACACGATGGCGCAAAGTCAATTCAGCTTCAAGATATAATTGATAGCTCAATTGAGATCAAGGCTAACTATGATCCTACTTTACCGTATGTTGATGCGATTCAACAACTCATCGAAAGTGGGAAGGAGAAATAATGAATAAAAAGAATAATAATATTTTGACATTTAAAAATATTTTTAAATGGGTTTTATCTATTCTAGCTGTTTTAGTGGGAATATTTTTATTTGTCTTTGTATATTACGCTTTCAGTGCCCCGGCAATCAGTCAGGAAAATCTGCAAAGCGGTGGCTCTTCAACAATCGTTGATTCCACTGGTAAACAAATTGCCTCGCTTGGAGACAATAAGAGAAATTATGTCACCATCGATAAAGTTCCTCAACAAATGGAAGATGCTGTCGTTTCCATTGAGGATAAGAACTTTTATAACGAACCTCTAGGAATCGATCCGGTTCGTATTGCTAAATCAGCTTTTAATAACGTTACGAAAGGAACTCTCCAAGGTGGGAGTACTTTAACGCAACAATTAGTTAAGTTGACGGTCTTCTCGACTGATACCAAGGACCAAACTTTTAAACGTAAAATGCAAGAAGCTTGGCTTGCCATGCGTGTCAGTCAAAAATTTTCTAAGCAACAGATTTTGGAATTCTATATGAATAAAGTTTATCTGAATAATGGTATTTATGGGATGCAAACTGGTGCCAAATACTATTATGGCAAGACATTGAAACAATTGTCTCTTGCACAGATGGCCATGTTAGCGGGATTGCCTAATGCACCAAGTAATTACGATCCTTACACTCACCCTGAGGCTTCAAAGAATCGTCGTGATTTAGTTATTAGATCAATGTATAACAATAATAAGATTACTAAATCTCAGGCTGAAAAAGCTATCAACACGCCAATCAGTTCAGGTTTGCAGCCATATAAGAAAGTAACTAATAGTAATAATACTAAGAGAATCATCTCTGACCCTTATATAAAGGAAGCAATTTCCGAAGTTAAGAAAAAAGGCTTCGATCCTTATCGTGATAACCTCAAGATAACGGTCAATATGGATTATGATGCTCAAAAGAAACTTTATAATATCGTTAATAGTTCTAATTACGTTTCATTCCCTGACCAAAAGATGCAAGTTGGATCAACTATCGTTAACCCTAACAATGGTAAAGTCGTAGCGATGATTGGTGGTAGAAATCTCGGCGATGTTCAATTTGGATTGAATCGTGCGGTTCAAACTTCTAGAAGTAATGGTTCAACAATGAAACCAATCCTAGATTATGGACCAGCTATTGAATATCTCAATTGGTCTACTTATCATCAAGTAGAAGATACTGCCTATACTTATCCCGGAACTAGTATCGAATTGAAAGATTGGGATGAGCAATACGATGGTCAAATGAGTATGCGTAAGGCTTTAGTAAATTCTAGAAATATTCCAGCTATACGTACTCTTTCCGCAGTTGGTTTTACCAAAGCAAAGAAATTTGCTTCCAAATTAGGAATCGATATTAAAAAGAATCAAGGCTTGTCAGCTGGTATCGGTAGCGATGTTTCAACATTACAAGGTGCTTCAGCTTATGCAGCCTTTTCAAATGGTGGAACGTACTACAAACCATATTATGTTTCTAAAATTGAAACGGCTGATGGATTGACCCATAACTATGGCAAATCTGGTAAGCGGGTCATGAAGACTTCAACTGCCTACATGATTACCGATATGCTCAAGGGTGTTCCTTCAACTTATGCCACATATGCTAAAATTTCTGGATTGCATCAAGCTGGTAAAACCGGTACAACAAATTACAGCGATTCAGCGATTGCAAGTAATTCCGCTTTAAGTGGTACAGCTCAAGATTCATGGTACAACGGCTATACGCCAAATTATTCAATCAGTGTTTGGACAGGTTATGATTCACCAAATCAAAACGGTATTTCCTCAACCTATCAAAGTATTGCTGGTAAGATTTATAAAGCTGAAATGAGTTACTTAGCTAATAAATCAGACAGCAATCCTAATTGGAAGAAACCTGACACCGTTGTATCAAGGATGATCAAGAATGATGGTTCAACTACTCCAGTAGTAGCATCGCCAAGTTCAAGTTCATCAAGTTACACAAAAGAATTGTTTGTTAAAGGACACGCTCCATCAAATCCTTACAAGAGTTCAGATTACTCAACAAGCAGTGCCTCTGGCTCAAGCAGCAATCAAGTAACTACTAACCAGCAATCAAGCAGTTCTTCAGAATCAAGTGATAATGAAAATGATGATACCGATAGTAATAATGAAACTGGAACTCAATCAAATGGCAGTGATGATTCAACTGACACAACGACTGATTCCAACGGTACTTCATCATCAACAGACTCTAACGGCTCAAGTACAAATTCCAATACCAATACTGGCGGTAATACTAATACTGGTAGCACTGGTGGAAATACTAACACAGGTAATACTGGAAATACCGGCAATACTGGTAGTAACGGTGGCGGCACGACAACTGGAGATACCGGTTCAAGTGGCGACACAGGATCAACCAATACGGGTGGTACAGACAGCACTGGTGGTGGCAGTACTACTAATAGTGGTGCTACTACTAATGGTTCATCGAGCAACAGTTCTACTGTTCAGTCAACCAGCGAACAATAAATTATAAATTACAAGCAAAAAAGCCTTGGAAACGAAATTTTAAACGTTTCTAAGGCTTTTTTTGTGTTTAATCATTTGTATTTTTATTATTGTTCTTATCATTTTCAGAATTTAATTGGTCGCATTCAATAATCAATTGATTCGTCTCTTTTGAGGGGTCCAATTTCATCGAATACTTACGGCCATATTCGATCATTGTATGATGAGCTCGATGCAATTCTTCTGGCTTCATAACACTGACGATTTTCTTCTCTACTTGAAGAGGATTAGCTTTTTCATCAACAAAGTGCAACCGTTTTGAAATAGCTGACACGTGCGTATCGACAGCAAAAGTTGGCTGGTCAAAAACATCGCTCAAAACGACATTGGCAGTTTTTCGACCAGCACCAGGCAAAGCCATAATTCCCTTTCTTGTCGTTGGGACAACATCATTTAATTGTTCATGAACGATTTGGGCAGTTTTAATGATGTTTTTTGCTTTGTTATGAAATAGTCCAACGCTTTTGATTATTTGTTCAACGTCTAATACATTAGCTTTCATCAAATCCTTTGGTTCTGGATATTTGCCAAACAATTCTGGCGTCACTTTATTGACTGATATATCAGTCGCCTGAGCACTCAAAATAACTGAAACTAAATATTGAAATGGCGTTCTTGAATCTAATGTCCGTCCAATTGGTCCAATGTCGTCTTCCATTTGATGGATGGCCCAAACAATCTGTTCATCTTTTAACATATTAATACCCCAATTTCTTTCGACGTTCTTCCAATTGTTCTGCTGTCTTAATATTACTCTTTTCCCAACTGATAAGGATTCGGTCCATGTATTTCAATGAATAAGCTTGATTCAAAACTGCTTCTCGTAAAGCTAAATCAATCAACTCGACACTATAATGATCATCATCAATCCATTGGTGGATTTGTTCTTGTTCAATTGGTGATAAAGGACGTCCAAATTCAACTTCAATCTTTTTAAATAATTCTTCAGTATCTGACATTAATTTGTCTTTTTTGTTGGATTGCTTTTCTTGTTTTAAAAGATTTTGAATCCGATAATAAATCGGCGTTAACGAATAAAGGTCTCGTTGTTGATGGTGATCCATCACTGTTTTCAATTCGATGATTCCAAGTTTGATCATTCCTTGAATAATCGTATAAATAGTGGCTTCATCCATTCCCGTATCTTCTGCCAAATTTTTTGCCATGGGAAAAGTATTGCCCTTTTGTGCGTACATCGACAAAGCTAAATAGACAATCAAATCTTTTTCAGTCATGCCCAATTTATGAAAATTTTTGATGATTAAATTGTTGATAGTCGTATTGCCGCTGTCAACAAAGGTATTGAATAATTCATCATCCATATTAATTACTCCAATGAATAAAAAAAGCCCGAGAAATCTATTAATCTCGACTTTTTTTAGAATTTTTTAAATGTTATTGATAATTTGAATACTCTTGCCGCTACGGAAATCAACCAAGTTATAGCCAATAGACCCATTTTTCTTTTGGAAAGCAACTTCCCAAGTAGGTTTATCTTTATAAATACCTAAATTGATATGCAAAATCTTTTTAGCATTATATCTTTGTGCTACACCATCGATAACTGTTTGACGAACAGGAGCATTATTTTTATTAACAACTTCTGTTTTACCACTTTTTGCATTAATAATAATATAACGATACTTTTCATTCTTCGTTAAACCGCCAACTGCATAATACTGCTTTTGGCGGGTGTAATTTCCAAAATAATCAGCTTCAACTATCCCAGCTTTTTCTTCGGCAATATCCTTAGCCTGTGACTTGGCACTCGAATAAGGAGCGGAGGAAAGGTTCAAGTATGTTAAAGCTGAAACAATTGCTAATGCAATTAAAGAGATAGTCAATAAGATTTTTGTGCTTCTACTCATAATACGTCCTTTTTTAAACTAACAAAAATAGTATAGCAGTAAATTGTCTAATTCAGAAATTCATTTATATCTTTTTTAATCGAACTCATATCCTCATTGACAATTGGTAGCCCCTTCGGCAAGGATTCTAGAATCGTTTTGCCGTAACTCTTGGTTAAAATTCGATTGTCTAACATCAAAATCACGCCACGATCGGTTGGTGTTCGAATCAGACGTCCTAAACCCTGTCTTAATTGCAAGATAGCATTTGGCAACGAATCAACTTTGAAGATATTCATATCTTGACGCTTAAGGATGTCTTGTTTGATTTTAACATCAGGTTGCTCTGGCGATTCAAATGGAATCCTCGTAACGATTAAAATCTCCAAGACTTTCTTAGGAAAATCGACGCCTTCCCAAAATGAGTTAGCTCCTAATAACACGGAGCGCTGGCCAATGGCAAAACGTTTTTTGATTTTTTCGTTTGAACCAGTGACACCCTGAGCTAAAATCTCCCATTTACCTTTGACGTCAGTTTCCATCAGACGCTGATAAACTTTACTCAAAGTATTCAATGAATTGAAAAGAATCATTGTTTGATGATCTAGATTATCTAAAACATCAACAATATATTTTGTGACCATGTCATAATATTCTTCACTATTAAGCGATTGAATATCTGGCAAATCAGCTGGCAAGTAAATTTTGCTGTTTTTGGAAATACTGTTCATATCCGGCAAAATAACCATTTGATTGATTTGGTTTTGATTCAATTGTGTATCTAAAATAAAGTGCGAGAAATCCTTTTGAATCGTAATAGCCGCTCCGATAGCGAAGATTTGGCTGAATCGATCAGTCGTTTCATCGATTAAAGTTTGAATATTATACTGACGCCAACTTAACTTCAAAGTTTTAGGGTCATAATAATCGCGCATATCGATTTGAATTCCAAATTGGTTATCGGAACTTTGGAGAGCTTGCAACAACTCATCCAGATTTTTGATAACTTTTTCTAGTTTGCTATTTTCAATTGTTAGATTAGAAATAACTTTTGATAATTCAACGGAAATAAAGTTCTTTTGGAAATTATATTGGTCGAATAATGTTTCAACTCGATTAGAAATCAAAGATAGTTCAACAATCAAATCGGATAATAACTCAACTAATTTGTTATTATTTTTACCGAATTTATTGCTGCTGTCAAGAATTGAAACGTACTCTTCTCGATCCTTAAAAGCTACTTTATTTCTGACATAGCGACCAAAAATATTATATTCCAATCGTTCCATCAATTCATCGACTGCTTGAAAATGAATCTCCATGTTTTGCAAGTCTTGGTAATTCCACAATTGTGTCGTTACTTCGGTAAAGGCATAACGTAAAGTTACCCGGTTTTGATACAAGATATCGCTGATTTTTTTGACATATTCATTCAATTGTAAGAAATCAATCGTTGGTGAACTGGCAGCACGTAGACTGCCAGCAAAGTGGTTCGCTTCATCGATGACCAAATAAGAATTGTCGCCCCAATACTTGCTTTCTAAATGACGCGATAAGAAAGCTTGATTGGTGACCAAAATTTTCGATTCTAAATATCGATTTTGTTGATACAACCAAAAGTCATCGTTGCAAAAAACGGTGTTCTCTTTAGATTCGCCACGGTGTCGAATAATGCTAAACAGCGGACTGTTGTAATTAGTTAAATGTAATTCACTCAAGTCCCCTGTCGTCGTCATTGTCAACCAAACGATAATCTTCATCTTCAAAATTGCGGTATGACTATGCAAACGATAATTATCTAGCGCTTCAGAGAAACGGTCTAAGTCAATAAAATTGTAACTGCTCTTGACGATTTCAGCATGATAATTATTTCTCGTAACTTGGTTCAATAGTGGAATCGATTGTTCTAAAATTTGTTGCTGCAAAACCTTCGTTGTTGTAGCAATCACTAATTTTTGATTAAGATTGATCAGATATGACAGTGGCAAAAGATAGCCTAAAGTCTTCCCTGCTCCAGTTGGAGCTTCAATTAAATTCCATTTTTTTACTTTGTCACGATGTTGACTTGTTTTATAGATGTTGTCCATTAAATTGGACTGATTGACACGATAGTCTAAGATGCCATCTAATAGTTCCTTTTTGGCTTCACGCGTTTGCGGATATTTATTAGTGTGATCAATTTGTTCACTAACATGAAAATCCTTTTTACGTAAAATCAAACCATTTCGTTCAAAAAGATATGCTGGCAACACTTCGGTCCGCGAGTTTTTCTCCCGTTCTTCGAGAATCGTTTTAAAAACTAGATTGGTCTCGCGAATCGTATTCTTGCCAAACTTGGCTAACATACGCAGTGTTTCAAGCGGTAACTGTTGAATTCTTTTGAGTAGAACTAAAAACAGTTCGCCGGTAACATGAGCATCGCTGTTAGCACTGTGTGGATTTTTGTGAACGATGCTTAAATAATGCGTTAAATCTTGTAGTTTATAACTACTAATAGTTGGAAATAAAATCTGCGCTAATTCAACAGTATCGATAGCTTTGACATTGAGTTGATTCATTCCGATACGTTTAAGTTCTCGATTTAAAAAGGTCAAATCAAAATTCACGTTATGTGCAATAAAAACTCGATTTTTTAAAAGTTTAAAAATATCAGGTGCAACTTCTTCAAATGTTGGCGAATCTTTGACATCTTCGTCGCTTAGTCCCGTTAGAGCCGTGATTCTTGCTGGAATGGGGACTTTTGGATTGATCTTTTGATCATAAAGGTGCGTAATTTCACCATTTTCGATAAGGGCACAGCCGAATTGAATTATACGCCCGTTGTCATGCCAATTAGAATTGGTAGTTTCCAAATCAACAACAGCGTAAGTATTTTTCAAATCATTCACCTCTCATCTTTTAGTTTCCTCTAAATTAACCGCTTGATTAATCTTCAAGAAATAAAGATATTTACCCACGACGGGTTTAGTTTTAATAGCAGAAATGGCTTCTGCATATAAATTGACTTGCCCAGAATACTTAGAAATAAGTTCATGTAAATTTTGACTCGTGACGTTATCGGTCTTGTAGTCAAAAATTACGATTCCCTGGTCTAATTCAATCACTCCATCAATAATACCATGAACTAATATTTTATCGTTAGTGGAATCATTATTTGAACTGTTTTTAAACAACTTTTGAGCTGACATCAAGATTGAACAAGTATATTCGCGACTAACATTTTCATGATTTTCGACAATTAATTTACCCAAATCGCTTTGATAAAATTTAACAAGACTTTCGCAATCGATTTTATCAGCTAATTCTTTAGTTAACTGCTTCTCATTGACCATTTGCGCAATCAGACTTTCAAAATCGTTTATTTGCGGCTCCTTTTCAATATCAATTTTTTGCAAGACTAAGTGAGTTGCGCTCCCTATATCAGCTGCTGTAACTTGTTTGGTCTTCGTTAAAAAGCTTGGTTTAGCAAACGAACCCAAATTATATCGGGCATCATTATTTTTTTTATCCTGATTAAATAGATTTGTCGACATCTGTTCATCATCTGGATCAGCGAATAACCCTTTGATCTCTGAAACGGATTGATAGGCTGTAGTATTAACTGCTTCTTGATGTTGATAATCCATATTTAAAATATCGTCGACCGATTGCTTAAACAGACTGCTTGGCTCAACGGGAGCTTTTTTAGGAATAATGATTTTTGCTTGATTGTCAACGGCTTTTTCAGTTGAAATAAGATGGAAATCAAGCTGACAAGTTGAATCTTCAAAGTGATTCTCATCAACCTCATTTCTATCATCGCCAGATAAAGTACTGATTCCAACTAGATTTTGGAAACTGTTAGCTTTTAAACGAGCTGATTCATTGATTAAATGACCGTTTGGATGAATATCATCCCAAGTCTTTAATAAATCGTCGGGACTCTTGGTAAAACCAAACATAATCAATTTTTGCTTGGCTCTAGTTAAAGCTACATAAAGTAAGCGCATCTCTTCAGAAACGGTTGAAATTTTCTTTTGATTGCTAATGATGCCACGCTGCATAGTCCGATATTGCAAACGCGAATCGTTGTCGCTTAAAGTAATCCCGATGCCCTTATGAGCATCAAAAACGGTATTAGCATTAACATCTTGCATATTGAATTGCTTAGCCATATCTAAATAGATAACTACTGGAAATTCCAAACCTTTCGAGGCATGAACAGTCATGACCTTAACTGTATCTTCCGTTGCTTCAATACTGTTAGGTTGTGAAAGGTCCTTATCAAGTTTTTGCATTCGATCAATGAAACCAATGAATTGATGGAGACCTTTATAATTATTTTCTTCATAAGAATTGGCTCTTTGGTACAAAGCGTGTAAATTAGCTGCTCTTTGTTTTCCACCAGGCACCCCTGAAACGTACTCCAATAAACCAGTTTCTTGATAAATTTTCCAAATCAATCGAGCAATACTATTCTTATTAGCAAAGTCACGATAATTGTTCAACTGCATCAAAAATGATTCCAAACTGTTTTTGATATGTTGGTCAGCATTTTCAAAATTCAAGTATTCATTCATCGCCGTGAAGTAAGTTTCTCTTTTATCGACTAAACGAATTTTGCTCAACATTTCTTCATCCATACCAACGATTGGCGAACGTAAAACTGCCACTAGCGGAATATCTTGATAAGGATTATCGATAATATCAAGCATCGACATCATGATTTGCAATTCCGTCGTTTGGAAATAGTTTTGAGCATCAGTCACCATTATAGGGATATTAGCTTTTGAGAAATACGAAATCAAATCAGTATTGTTTTCCTTAGTTCGCGACAAAATAGCAATATCGGAATATTTCAAAGGGCGAACTTTTTCTTCATCCGTATCAGCTTTAATCTTGCTGTCATAGATTTGGAAATTATTATTCATTAGTTTTTGAATCCGTTTAGCCGCTTGTGTAATCAGCAATTGACGTTTAGCAGTCTCATCATCTTCATTTTTAATCAGCACATTGAATTCATTAGTCATATCGACTGATTTGGGGAAATTAGTTCCCACAACCAATTTAGAACTTTCATCATAATCGATATCGCCAATCTTTTGATCAAAGATTCTCGTAAAGATTTGATTAACAAAATCATCGACTGCCACTGAAGAACGAAAGTTTTTGGACAGTTGAATCAATTCATTGGGATTGTCGTCTTTTTGATATTTGGCATACTTATCCGTAAAGATATAAGGTGCAGCTTGTCTGAAACCATAAATTGATTGTTTGATGTCCCCGACCATGAAACGATGATTATTTTCACACGACAATAAACTAATGATTTTTTCTTGCATAGCGTTGACATCTTGGTATTCGTCAATCATTAATTCATGAAATTTATTTTGATAGTATTCTAGAGCAATCTTGTGACCATCGACTTCTCCAGTCAAAATTGCCACTGCTTTATGCTCCAAATCATTGAAATCTAAAACATGATTGTTTTGCTTCAAGCGGTCGAATTCTTTAATAAAACTGTGCTCAACTTCAACCAATTTTTCAATCAAGCCTTGAGCAATCCTCAAAGAATCGTTGACATCAGTTTCTGCTTTAACAAAGTATTCGTCATATAAAGACGTAACTTGTTTCGTTATGTCTGCTCTGATTTTTGAAGCATCATTTAAGAATGATAAATCCTTGCCTTCTTTATCAGCTTTTTTGATGGTGTCTTTTTTAGCTTTAGGCTTAAAATTAGCCAACAAAGTTCTAATTTCATCATAGTTTTTAGTAGGCGATTGTTCTTCTAGAGATAACAGCCACTCATTGATTTCTTGGAACACCTTGAGATAAGAGTTAGCCAGTTCATCTTCATTAGCTAATTCAATCCCGCGAAGGACCTCTTCTCTAATTTGTTCCAGACGAGCTTTCACTTGAGGTAAAAAGTCAGTTTGATAAAATTGCGATTCAGAAAAAGTTGTTTTGAATTGATAAGCCGTAATTAAATTTTCGAGCCACTCATTAGTATCGGCGTTGGTGATTGCAAAGTCGTATAGCTTGAAAATAATATCTTTCAAGCCGTCATCGGAACGGTCATTAGTGAAATTATCGGTCAATCGTAAAAAATCAATATCGCCACTACTATAATAACTGTCACGCACATTGTCATAGGCTTGTTCTTGAATAATGGACTTCTCAGTATCGTCGCTTAGCAACCTAAAATTAGGATCGAGTTCGATAACGTAATAGAATTTTTTGATAACGCTCAAACAAAAAGCGTGCAATGTACTGATATTTGACATGGGAATATGAAAGATTTGTTTCTGAAGGTGCTGACGCATCTTGGCATCCGTTTCTGAATTCAATTCATCTTTCAGACTGCTTAAAAGACGGTCCTTCATTTCTTGAGCAGCTGCTTCAGTAAAGGTTGCAACTAATAAATTATCGATATCTTCGCCATCATTTTTAAGCATTTCAATGATGCGCTTGATTAAGATAGTCGTTTTCCCGGACCCTGCAGCCGCTGAAACTAAAATATCGTGGCCACGATGATAGATGGCCTTTTTTTGATCTTCTGTCCACTCAGGCATTATCTTCACCATCCTCTAAAATCGTTTGTATTTCTTTAATAACGTTTTCTTTGTTGTAATTGATTACGTCGTGGTAGTCATTTTCTGGCAACATTGCATCAAATTCAAAAATTGGTCGATAATCGCTATATTGCAAGCCAGTCGTGGTTTGATAACGATAAGGATTCAATTTCAATTTACCAGAATAAATCGTTTCTCCTGCTTGTTTAATCAAACGTTTATTGTAGTTTAATATTTTGAATAAATCATCGTCACTGACGACATCTTTATCAGAGGCACTGACGACCGGTGATGTTTTGCTTCTCTTGTTAGCTTTTGTTCTGGCATCGACGTCAAAGTTTTCCAATAAATCCTCATCATCAAGCAACAATCCTTGAAGTTTAAATTGACGCAAAATTTGCGTATCCAGATTATTTAAAGCTGATTTAGTTATCTTAACGAATGGATTACTGATGTGCTCATACAAAGCTCCACCAACTTTTAAGTTAGAACCCAAATCAGGTAAGTTATTAGTCAAACTTTGAATATAAGTTGGCATTTGCATAGTGATTCCATCTAAAAATTCTGGGAAGTTGAACTTCTTATCGCCTGATTTATAATCGATGATTGCTAAATAAGTAATGTCATTTAAAATCATTTCATCAATTCGATCGATTTTTCCACGAACATTGATTTTGTGACCACCAGGTATTTCATATGACAAGCCTTTTAAGTCTTGTTCATTGTCGATTCGGCCAAAGGTCACTTCTGAAGCTCTGGGAACGAATTTATTCCGTTTGTACTGTTGTTTCATGTTCGTAATCAATTGAACTAAGGTACTTTGCAATTTAGAAGCAATATAATTCATCCGAGCTGATGACTTAAAAATTTTATTTTCTGGCAATTCAACTTGTTCGGCAAATAAATCAGCAACTAATTGTTTTATCTCTTGGTCATCGAAGTTAGTCAATCGTTGTTGGTGTGCGTTCAGGTATTTGACCAAACCATCTAAAACAGCATGGAAAATCGAACCTGTTTGAGCAGGCGTGATTTCAAATAATTGCCTTGGACGTAGCCTTAAGCCATATTGCAAGAAATATTCATATTGATTTTGGTAGAAAGTCTCTAATTGTGAGATTGAGACGTTGATATTTTTGCCATATAAGGCATCGACAGTTTCAATATCCAAATCGTGAGGAATATTTTGATAATCTAAAGAACTTAAGGCGAAACTCGACTTATCTGGTTCATCGTTTAATAATTGCTGACGAACATATTTCCAGGCATCTGGCAAATCAGTCTGATTATCTAAAGCAGAGCGTGACACGCGTATCAAATAATTAAGACTAGAAGCCTTGGACCCCATGTAGCGTAAGATATCATTTTCGTCTGTATCATCAATTGAAGGATTCAATAAAACTAATTGCTCGTCGAGTCGGAAATGTTCTTTGATTCGTTTAACATAACTAGACAAGTCTTGCTTTTTATTGTCCTCAGTCAAATTAGGATACGTGAAAACTAGTCTTTGACTTGGAGTTGTAAAGATAATGTCGTGCAAGAAAGGTTCTGAGTTATTGACGGCCTCATCCGATTCTTGGAGATATTTGCCATCAGTCAATTCATCATTTAAAAAACCCCGTTCATCGTCAGTTACGATATTGTTGGTAACGGTTGCTGCAGGCATATTGTTGGTTGTAGATCCTAAGATAAAAGTGATTTTGCGGTCAGTTGGTTGAATCATTCCGATTTCAGAAATACTGACAGCATCTAAAGTTGAAGGAATCTGCGAATAAGTAGCACTTTCAAACGCTGCATCCAAAATCTCAATAAAATCTTTCGATTGAAATTTGGCGTCACCAAAGACTTCGACATACTCATCTAAAACTTGATTGAAGAGATTGACGATTTGTTCCGGCTGATTAGCAAGACTCAAGTTCTTTTGTTCGGTGGCTTGATTTTGCCATTTTAGAAGCGTCTCGAAAACTTGATGTTTATCTAAAAAGCTGTATAAAAAGCTAGCACTTTCTAAGGAAGTGTGATTGGAGTTGAGGAATTGGTCTAATTCTTGATAAATTTCTTCAATAAAATTCTTGATTACATTGATTTGGTCAAAGGCTTCAATCTTGAAACTATCAATTTTTTTATCCAATGTAACGTTCGGCTTGAAATCATCTCCAAGCCAATTACGTTTGGTCGTGCCATTGGCTAGAATATAGTTTTCCGTTAAATCGACTGCCTGACGGAAGCCTTCGATATCGTCTTGAAATTGTTCTGGCAACAAAAGTTCAGTCCGCAACAAACTAATGACGTCATCTTCTTGCATGCCCTTGTTATAAATCGCAAATAGCAAGTCGATGAGACGTTTAAAGGGATGGTTCGCCATCTTTTTTTGTAAATCGATAAAGTATGGCACTTCATTATTTTCCATGAAGGATTCGACAAAGGAACCATATTCTGATAAATCTCGAGCTAGAATAAGGAAATCTTTGTAACGATAACCTTGCCGTGCCACCATTTGACGGATATAGGTGCTGACAGCTGAGATTTCAGTTTGCTTATCGGTACATTTCCAGATTTGGACTGAAGTTTGGCTGTCTAATCCGCTTGCCTTAATATGTCCGCCGTCGCTTGATTGAATCCAATAATCTTCTAATTTTGCTAAATCGGAGCTAATCCTAGGTTGATCAGCAAAATAATTTCGTGTAATTATTTGTTGAGACTTTGCAAAATTATGCAGTTGTTGATAAGTTGAAGTAGGCCGATAAAAAAATTCTGATATATCGTTTGGTTCCAAAATAGGTTTTTCTAATACTAAAGAAATATTTAAATTGGCACTATTTAATAGCATCGTTTTAACTAAATTCATTTCCGTAGCGGTAAAAGTTGAAAAACCTTCTAAATAAAAATGATACTGTGATGTTTTGATTTTTTGATTTAAAAAATCGGCTAATGAATTTAGCTGAAAGTCATTCGTATTATAATTTTGAATTTTTTGAAGATAATCTGTATAAATTAGGTTTAATTCTTTGATTTTGTCAGCAAAGATGCCATCGCCATTTTTATCCAGAACTTCAGCAATGTCGTCAGGTTGGACTTGTCCATTTAAGAACTCGTCAAATTGAGAGATCATTTGGTCAATAAAACCGGGTTTGTCGACCATGCCTCGAAATATCTTCAAATCCGACTTGTGTGATTGGATAATTTCTTTCAACAGCATAGCTGCTTTAGTTTGCGTTAAGGTTGCTAAATTATAATCGCTGTTGCTACGTAAGAAATACCAAGCTAAACGTGAAAAGGAAAATGTCTGGACGTTATGAGTTGCTGTCACTTCGTCTTTGTCGTCGCCTTTTACAAAATGTTTAAGAATATTGATTTCTGACTCAAACTTAATGTGGTTAGGTACTAAAAAGAAGAATTGTCCGTTTTTATCTTTTTGATAATCTGAATCGAACAACTCCATCATTTTTTGATGATGATCAAATTGGTTCTTTCCTAATACAAAATTTAATGTCATTTTTCTTCACCCGCAAAAATTCTATCATAGTTTGATGGTCATAAAGTGGAAATCCTTACAATAGATGTATAAAATATAGTCTTAGAGAAACTGAGGTGAGCATGTGCTTAAAGGAATAGGAAAAAGTCACGGCAAAACTATTATTATGGGAGAACATGCGGTAGTTTATGGCTACCCTGCATTTGCCATTCCCCTACTTAGTACGCCTGTAATCGTAAAAATAAAACAGAGTAAAGAAAACTCATTGATTTCCAAGTATTATGCTGGAAAAATCGAGCAAATACCTGATTCTTTAGCAGGAGTAAAATATTTGATCAACCTGCTCAATTCGCATTTAAATCAGGAGAAGGTCAATTACACGATAAGTATCGACAGTGGCCTGCCTATTGAACGCGGGATGGGGTCGTCAGCTGCTATTGCTGCAGCAATTACTCGCGCCTTCTTTGATTTCTTCAATCAAGAACTGACTCATGAGAAATTATTAGATTATGTCAATAAGTCAGAAACTGTCACCCATGGCAAAGCTAGTGGTTTAGATGCTTTAACAGTTTGTTCAGAATATCCCATTAAATTCAGTAAAAATGAAGCACCAAAAGCTTTTAGCTTTAATTCTGAAGGCTTTATCGTCATCGCTGATTCAGGGGTCAAAGGCAAAACTAAGGAAACGGTCGCTGATGTGAGAAAAATGTATGAAGCAGACCAAGCAAAAACTGGCGCTTATTTGAAACAATTAGGTGACTATGCAGCAGAAGCTACCCAGCTTTTGATTAAGGGCAATCTTAAAAAACTTGGTCTAACTTTCACATTAGCTAATGAAGCTTTAACTAAATTGAATCTATCGATTCCTAAAACTGATAAATTGATTGAAGCTGCTAACCACGCTGGAGCCCTTGGAAGTAAAATCACCGGTGGCGGTCGTGGAGGCTGTATTATTTGTTTGGCCCACAACTTAACTAACGCTCAGATGATTCAAAAGGCTTTAACTAAAGCTGGCGCAGAACAAACTTGGATTCAGCCACTCTCAATTTATGCGGAGGATTCAGACATTGACTAGAACGGCACGTGCCTTCACAAATATTGCTCTAATTAAATATTGGGGCAAAAAAAATAAGCAATGGAAATTGCCCTATACAAACAGTCTGTCTTTAACTTTGGACCGTTTTTATACAGATACTAAATTAACGATTATCGATTCAGACAAAGATATCGTTTCTTTAAATCATAAAATTTTAAATGACCAAGAGAATAAACGTATTTTAAATTATCTTGATACCGTTCGAAAACTCTATTCATTTGAAGACCATTTTCAAGTAGACACCGTTAATCATGTTCCAACCTCAGCTGGATTTGCTTCTTCAGCTTCAGGTTTTGCGGCTTTAGCTGGTGCCATCAATGAAACAAAACAATTGAATTTGAATCGTCAGGAACTTTCGATTTTAGCTCGCAATGGATCTGGTTCTGCCAGTCGCTCAATCTATGGAGGTTTCGTTGAATGGATTGCTGGAGACAGTAATGAAACATCTTTTGCCAAACCAATCGATGAAACGCCAAAAATTGATTTGGTCTTACTGTCAGTAGTAATTAATCAGCAATCAAAGAAAATTTCTTCTACCAATGGTATGGAAAATAGCGTAAAAACCTCCCCTTTTTATCCAAATTGGGTTACACTGGTGGCTTCAGAGCTTCAAGAAATTAAGCAAGCAATTGCAAAAAAAGATCTTCAAAAAATTGGTGAAATTGCTGAGCACAATGCAATGTCTATGCATGCCCTGACACTTTCTGCTAATCCTTCATTCACATATTTTGCACCTGAAACCATTAGGATTATTCAAATCGTCAAAGAATTGCGGCAAAAAGGTATTTTTGCGTATGCTACAATTGATGCCGGACCTAATGTTAAAATAATATGTACGAAAGAATCGCTTGAAAAGGTTCAGACATACATCGAACAACAACTATCAAATGTAAATACCGTCATTGCAAATATTGGCTCAGGTATTCAATACATCTGATATAAATTGAAAGGTATGATATTTTTGTCTACAGGAAAAGCACCTGGAAAATTATATTTGGCTGGAGAGTATGCGGTCGTTGAAACCGGCTTTCCCGCTGTTCTTACTTCAGTTAATAAGTATGTGACTGTTACGGTTAATAAGTCGCAAAATGGTGGAACGATCCAGTCAAAGAATTTAAATAAGGAATTGATTCATTGGAATCGTCAAGGAACTCAATTAGTCTTTGACGATACCGAAAGTCAATTGCAGTATATTTTGGCAGCAATTAAATTTGTTGAGAAATATGCTCTAGAAAGAAACGTCAAGTTAAACTACTATGATTTATTAGTTACTAGCGAATTAGATTCAGAAGATGGAAAAAAATATGGTCTCGGTTCATCTGCAGCTGTGACAGTTGCCGTTGTCAAAACTCTAGGAGATTTTTATCATCTAGAACTTAGTGCAATGGATATTTATAAAATCTCTGCTATTTCGCATCTTTCCGTTCAAGGCAATGGAAGTCTTGGCGATATTGCTGCGAGTGCTTTTGGTGGTATCGTCGCCTATTACTCGCCAGACCGGAACTGGATTTTTAATATGATTAGAAATCATAGCATTACTGAAATTCTTTCACTTGATTGGCCTCAATTGAAAATTCAAAGTTTGAGTTTGCCTAATGATCTTGAATTAACGGTCGGTTGGACAGGATCACCAGCTTCAACTTCAATTTTGGTTGATCGGATTGCTTTAACTAAAGCACAAAAAGTCGAAAAGTATCAAAACTTTCTTCATGCTAGTCGTCAAAATGTTGAACACTTGATTGAAGGATTTAAAAATAATAATACAGCTTTAATCAAAGAAATGTTCACGAAGTATCGTGCTTTGCTAGACGATTTAGCTGAATTCAGCGACGTTCATATCGAAACTGACTTGTTAACAAAACTTTGCGATATTGCCGAGAAATTAGGTGGTTCCGCAAAAACTTCCGGTGCCGGTGGCGGTGACTGTGGAATCGTTTTGAGTGACAAGTCATTAAACGTGTCTGAATTAAAAAAGGAATGGAAGAAAGTTGGTATTACCCCACTAACTCTAAAAATTGGAGAAACAATTGCCCATGCCTAAACAAGACCCACAGATGCAGCGTAAAGTCGAGCATCTTTTTTTGGCCGAAAAATTCTTCACTGAAGAATCCTTGGCTGATTTTGATAAAGTTCGCTTGTTGCATTCTGCCTTACCTGAGCTTAATTTAACAGATATCGATTTAAAAACTGATTTCTTGGGAACTCAAATAGACGCACCAATTTATTTTAATGCTATTACCGGCGGTTCTAAGCAATCTAAAGAATTCAACAGTGAATTGTCCCAGTTAGCAAAAAAGCTAGGAATACCCGTTTCTAGTGGCTCAATGGGCGTATTTTTTCGTCTACCTGAAACAAAAGAGTCATTTACAACTTTACGAGAAAATAATCCTACAGGTTTCGTAATTGCTAATGTCTCTGCTAAAGCCAATGCCAAACAAGCTAAACAAGCAGTTGACTTATTAAAAGCCGATGCTTTGCAGATTCATTTAAATGCTATTCAAGAATTGGCAATGCCTGAAGGCGACCAAGAATTTTATTGGCTCCATAATATTAAACAAATTGTCGAACAAGTTGATGTGCCAGTGATAGTTAAAGAAGTTGGCTTTGGAATGTCTCAAGTCGATTTAGATAAATTATGGCGTGTTGGCGTTAGAAACGTTGATATTTCCGGTTTTGGTGGGACTGACTTTGCAAAAATCGAAAGCCAAAGAAATCATGAAGCAGATTTAACTTATCTTGATCAATTATCGCTTTCGATCGTAGAATCCTTGATTGAATCAAAGCTCTATCAAGATAGAATGACGATTTTGGCTTCAGGTGGCATCAGAACGCCAATGGACGTTATTAAAGCAATCCGTTTAGGTGCTAGTTCAGTTGGTATGTCAGGTCTTGTTTTACATCATTTGCAAAAATCATCATTAGAAGAAACAGAAGTATTTTTTAGAGAATTTATTAAACAATTACGCTTAATCATGGCAAGTATTGGTGCCAAGTCAATTGCTGACATCAAAAAAGCCCCCATCGTTTTTGATGAGAGCTTAATCAGTTATGCTAAACAACGTAAAATCAAATTAACGTCTTAGTCCTTTTGGATAGACGTTTTTTATTTGGGCATTGCTAAAACGTCCCCAACTGAATAGTTTATTTTGATAAGATAAGCCAATCCATTTATTAAAATTAGGTCGATCTTCTAGAATCACTGATTCACCATGCAAATACTTTTTAAATTGTGGTTCATCGAAATGATAAACCGTCTTCAATTCACTAGGTTTGAGTGCTAATATCCACGCGATATCGGGCTCGAACCTATTTTTTTTGAATTCGCCCAATTTTAAGCCATTACGAAGAATATGCAAGCCTTTAAAACGATTATCCAAACTAGCTGCTTGGTATAAGAAATCACTGATTCTTAACCAGTTGACGTCAGATAAACCATTCAAATTAGCTTTAGCAAACTTATTAAAGAATTGACGATCTTCTTTTTTCAAACCATCGTTAATTGCTCTTTCTTTGATAGTTTTGGGCTCGCCATCTTTAACTAAACGACACATGAAATGCCCTTCGCCATTGAATTGGTCTGGAAACATTCGTAAAGCTTTTTTCAATTCAGGATTGCCATTGTCCCACTCTGGATGGCCGTCTTCCATGCCGTGATATTTTTTAACATCAACTAAGTGCATATCAGGATATTTGTCTAACAACCAGGAGATATTTTCTTCATTTTCTTCTGGAGAAAAAGTACAAGTAGAATAAACCAAACTTCCACCAGCATTTAATAACTTATACGCAGAATCCAGGATGTGTCTTTGACGATTGGCACATTGCTCTACGTAATCTAATGACCAATACTTGACTGATTCGGGGTCTTTGCGAAACATTCCTTCACCAGAACAAGGTGCATCGACCAATATTTTATCGAAGAAATCACCAAATTTCTTTTCAAAATCTTTGGGAGAATTGTTAGTGACTACTGTATTAGAAATACCCATTCTTTCAATGTTAGACGAGAGAACTTTAGCTCGCTTGTCGTTTATTTCATTACTAACTAAAAGGCCTTGAGAAGCCATTTTTGAAGCTACATACGTAGTTTTGCTTCCCGGTGCCGCACAAAGATCCAAAATCTTATCATTTTCTTTAGGATCTAAGATTTCTGTAACATACATGGCACTGGGTTCTTGACTGTAAACATAACCAGATAAATGGTCGATTGAATTGCCATCAATATCGCCAAAATAACCAATATTGCTATATTCAATCGGTTTATCCAACGAATAAGAAACATTTTGATAATCTGGTTTCAAAGGATTCAAACGAAACGCCTCTTGACTATCTTGTTGAATCGCCTCAAACAAATCCTCAGCTCTTTTTCCTAATAAATTACGATATTTTGTTTTAAAGTCATCACTCAAATTGACTTTCATTAAATCATTCACTCCGTTTAATAAAGAATATTTGCGATAGTCCAATCAAAATCGTGCAAAGAATTGAAACTGTCATGAACAGGTTAAAGGTATTGTGACTAATAATTACGATTCTCCAATGAACAATAATGAACCCTAAAATATTGGGGACCAAAGTATAAAGTAAATATCGAATCATTAAACCGTTTCGATAATTATTTTTTAAATCACCTGTTAAATGCGATCTCGAAAGGTCATATTTCAAAGGTACCAAAATATAAAAGTTTACTGCTACGATCAAGAAGAATAGTAAAACAATCCCCACCATGTATAGCTCGCCATTATTGCTTGTTTCTACATTGGTAAAATCATCGCTTTGTGGGACGTATTTATGCGTCGATTTTACGTGAAGAATACTTTTGATTTTATTCAAACTATCTTTATTTGTTAACGCCTTACCGTCCAAAACAGTTGTTACTTGATTCAAATGAAATTTGGATTTGGGCTGATTTGGCGACAGCGATACTAAAGTTTGCGAATTCAAAATCTCAGCACCATCAAAACCTACATTGCCAATGACTGAAATATATCGGTTATTAACTTTGATATACGATTGGCTTTGGGGCTTATAAGATTCAATTTCAGAATTCTTCCCTTGGACAGCAAATGGAATCTGCGATGTAAAATCGTCTAAAGAGAAATAACGTCCAGACGTAATTGGCAGTTTGCTAATTTTGCCATGGCTATACATGTAGCCCATATCGCTATTACCTTTATCAAAAAATATCAATTGATAACTAGACATTTTTTTTTGCTTGTCTAAGTCCTTAACAGCAGTAATCAAATTCTTTTTTGATTTGGTATGTAAAACTACTGCTTCATCGCTCATACCTAAACGATTCATCGTATTGTTATATTTGATTGAATCGCTTTTGGAGATAGCAACTCCTGTTAATAGAACAATCAAAAAAATAACAATACTCGAAATTATCTTTTTCATAAAAATTCACCTATAAAGTTTGTCTTACTGATATCTCATTTTACACTAAACGACAACTAAGGCCGAAACAATTTTCAAATTGCCTCAGCCTTAGTAATTATTTTACAAGATATAGTTGATCATGAACTAAATCATAACGTGAATATTTTTCATTAATACGTTTAATTTTATCATCTTCAATTAACTCAGCTTCTTGCCAGAATTCATGACTGTCAGTTGCCCCGTTCTTCTCACCGATTAGAAGGAAATTCACATCTAACTTGCGGACTTTTTCTAACACCTTCAAGTCGATGTCCTCCCGATCAGGACTCCAAGCTAAAATAACATTATCAACTTTAGAACCATATTTATCAAGAGCAGCTAAAGCATCTAAAGATTCAACATCAGTAACCTTCAAATTTCCAGTTTGATCATGTTGAGCCCAACTGGAATCATCAGTACAATAAGTTTTTACTCCGAGGTCACGTAATCCCTTAGAGAGATAGCCATTTCCAGCCATTAGTTCCAAAAAACTTTGATCTGGGAAATTATTTTTTATTTCCGCAACAAAATCTTGTGTAATCGTGGCCCAATAACCAAAGCGGGTTTGAAGATAGGTTCTGAAATCGCCTAAGTCGTGATCGAATTCCTCCAAATATGCTGACATTTCTTGAAATTCAATTTCATCTAAATTGATGTTGCCTCTCATATAACTCTTGATTTCATCTTCACTCAATTGCAATTGCGGAAAATGATATTTAGGCAATTCATTATTTAGCAGTGCTTGACAGATACGTTCCATGAACTTTATACGAGCGTTAAAAACCATTCCATTCGGCAATCGACTGACATCTTCTCTTAATCCATCTATGTAATTCATACTTTCCCCCAAAGAAACTTAATTTAATAAGATTTATCTTACTAGAATGTACAAAAAACATAAAGTCATTAGACCTCAAGTCAAAGATTGATATTATATTAAATTTTTTTAACTAACATATGACAAATATTTCCAATAATCTGGAAAAAGTGTAATATCTTAGTTAGTACATGTACGAGGTGAAATATGGCAGAAAATAATAGAAGAACGAAGCCTAAAAAGGATGAAGAAAGCGGCTGGAAGTTCTGGTTACAAACCATTGCTTTAACCATTGCAATTTATGCAGTTTTCTTCCTTGGGTTTAAGTTCATTCTCTCGAATGATAAAGTTTCTGGACCTTCCATGCAGCCGACCTTTGAAAATGGAGATAAAGTTATTGCAACAAGACATTCAAAGATTTCGCGTGGCGACGTTATCGTTTTAAAGGCTCCTGATGAACCTGGTTCATTTTATATTAAGAGAGTTATCGGTTTACCTGGAGATACTTTTGTTTCTAAAAACAATAAAATCTATGTTAATGGTAAACTATATAAAGAGGACTTCCTCAAAGCAGGTAACAAAGTAAAGGAACCCGACACTAGTCTTTATGCGGGTAAGCCTTATAGCTATACGTATAATTTCACTTTAAGCTCTTTAGCTAAGAATTCGCCTGAATGGCAAGAACGTTATAGCAATTCTTATCTAAACAAGATTAAGAAGAATAACAAAGTTCCTGCTGGTACCTACTTTGTTATGGGAGATCACAGAACGGTTTCCAAGGACAGTCGTATAATTGGTTTCATTAATAAGAATAGTGTTATTGGTGAAGTCAAATGGCGCTATTGGCCATTGAATAGATGGGCCATCTTTTAAGGTTTGAGTTTTTGATAACACATTGGAGGTATTTATATGGATAAACCAAATATTGCTGAAATGATTCTTCAGTATGAGAAAGATAAAGATATGACTGATACACAATTTGCTTTTGAAAGTCACTTATCAGTAGAACGTGTGCACAATCTAAAATCAGGAGATTATGAACCAACTGCAGATGAAATTAAGACTGTAAAAGAATATATCAAATTGCATCAATAATGTAGTATTTGTAGTTTACCCTGTTTTGACGACCCGATGGGTCGTCTTTTTTTTGTTTTTATTGATATATGTTTTCGTAACACATATATTCAAACCATTGCCGTTAATAACTTCGTTGCTGTAATGTTATGTAACGCTATCTTTGATTATTCAAAAAATCATAAATATCTCTATCATGAAAATAAATAAAGCAGCCTTGAACTCCTCGTTTTAGTAAAACATTAATCGAATTTAAAATAATGCTCTTTTTGGCGGTATGTAAATCACTCAAATCATCCTCGTGACGCTTTTTAAAAGCCTCCTGATCCTCATACTTATCTGGATCGACCACTATCGAATCCTTTGAAAGTGATACTGATGGCCCAATAATCACGGCAACATATTGTAAATCAAACCCTTGCACTGTATAAATTGACCCAATTTCATCGATTGTTTCCGGTTTTTGAGCCCAAGTTACTTTAGAATAATTATATTGATCCCATGGTAAATGAAACTGGCCTTCATTAACATAGTGTTTTTTTCCATCCAAAGTTGATGGATAGTCTGCTGTAGCGACAATTCGGGACTCGCCTACTTCTGAATTCTTCTTTTTCAAAGCTTGATACATTTTTTCGGCATTAGAATAAACTCGAAAGTCATAATTTGAAGACATCGTTAAATAATCTTTTTTTGAAACTAAATCCTGATCTAATTGCAATTTATCCGTTAAATCATCAATCCAACGAACAACTTTTCTTGGTGCTTGCATTCGCATTTGTGTCATCAAAGTTGCTTCTTCAAATTTTGCTTGAAATTTTTTTATGACTTGATCGACTAAATTTTTTGACCAATAACTTTTCAATTTCAAAACTTGATGTTCATCGAACACAAGAATAACTACTTTGCTCAATTTGATTATTTCTTCTAATTGATTCTTTTGCGTGAAATTATTATAGTTGACGCTCTCGCTCAAAAGTAAATGTGCTTCATCAATCACTACTACATCAGCTTTTGTTTGCTTTTTATGACTTTGATTGATAAAGGTCGTCGGACGTAAAAAGCGATTTTTACGTAATTCCGAAAATTCGCCAGCATTTTCTTGATAAACTTTGAGAAGTTCTGGATGATTGACTAAAAAATAATTATTAGTTTTATTTTCCTTAGCACGTTTTTCTATTGCTAAAAATAGTTTCGTCAAAATAATACTTTTGCCTGTACCAGCATCGCCATTCAATTGAAAAATGGCCTTTTTTGAACCGTTCAAATTATCTTTAATAAATGTTTCAATTCTTTCAAAAACTTTTTGTTGTTCTTTGGTAAGTTCTTTATCGGGAAAAACTGATTCTAACATTTTAATTCTCCAAATCTTTTATAAATGGGTCTATTGTAACAGAGTTTTTTGAGTTTTATGTTTTCGTAAAACATTTATCATTACAAAATTGCTATGAACAATAAAAAAAGAAAGCGTCCACTAATACCAGACTCTTTCTTCACTAACTGTAACTGTTATTTTTCGTCGCTTTTCAAGACGCCACCAACAGCATAATGTTCTTTTTCCATTTCATTTAAAACAACATGGACATGTTCTGCAGGTGCACCAGTATTTTTTACGATAGCTGCAGTAACATCTTTGACCATCCCTCTTAATTGATCTTCGGAACGACCGGCGATTAAATCAATGTGTACTAATGGCATAATTAATTACTCTCCTTTATTGTAAAAGCATTTAGATTATCTCATAGTAAAATATTTTTTTAAACAGTAATTTAAATCTATTCAAATTGGCTGTTATACAATTGTGCGTAAAATCCGCCTTTGGCTAATAAGCTCTTGTGTGTCCCCTGTTCAATTACTTGTCCATGATTGATCACGAGAATTTGATTTGCACTTTTAATAGTCGAAAGTCGATGCGCAATAACAAAGCTTGTCTTTTGTTTCATCAATGCTGTCATGGCATTTTGAATATCAGCTTCCGTTTGACTATCGATTGAAGCTGTAGCTTCATCCAAGACTAGCACAGGTGATTTAGCAATAAATGCTCGAGCAATACTCAAAAGTTGTCTTTGACCTTGTGATAATTGACTAGCATTCTCAGATAAAATCGTGTCATAGCCATCAGGTAATTGTCTGATAAAACTATCAGCATTAGCTTCTTTTGCCGCTTCAACGACATCTTGATCAGAAGCTTTTGGTCTTCCCAATCTGATATTTTCTCTAATCGACATATTAAATAAAAATGATTCTTGTTGCACAACGGTTACCAAACGTCTTAAATCGTGACGTTTAATTTTAGTAACATCATGACCATCTAGCAAAACTCGACCTTCCTTTAATGGATAAAGATTAGTCAATAGATTCATGGTAGTTGTTTTACCTGCTCCAGTAGGTCCAACTAAAGCTACCACCTCGCCAGGTTTAGCGGTCAAATTAATGTCTTGAAGAATCGTTGGCTTATCATAGGCAAAAGAAACATGTTCAAATTGCACTTGTCCTTTTGCTTTTGGCAAAGAAATGGCATCTGCTGCATCAATTTCTGGTTTTTCATCAATCAATTCAAAAACACGTTCGGCACTAGCCAATGATAGTTGCAACGTATTGATCAAATTCAATACGTTATTGATTGGACCAGTGAAATTACGTAAATAAATCAGAAAAGTAAAGATAATTCCCACCGTGATATTGCCATAGCCGCCAATAATCGAAATTGCTCCGATAGCAGTGATTAAAACATAAGCAATGTTATTGGTCATATTATTGAAAGGACCGATAACTGATGACAACGCTTGAGCTTTAAAAGCTGCTTTGGTGTATTGAGCATTGACATCATTAAAATCAGCCATAGTCATATCGGTATGATTAAACAGCTGCACTAGTTGTTTACCAGTAATTGACTCTTCAATTTGTGAATTTAATTTTCCTAACGTCGATTGTTGCGTTAAAAAGGCTTTTTGAGTTAATTTGGCGATTCCTTTAGAGAATAAATAAGTCATAACCGTACTCAAAAGCGTGATGACTGTTAACAAGGGCGACAAGATAATCATTGCTAAACCCATACCGATGACGCTGATAACACCGGTAAATAGCTGGACAAAGGTTTGCATCAAAGCGGTATTGATATTATCGACATCATTAGTTAAACGACTCATCACATCCCCATTGTCGTGGGTATCGAAATAACGCATTGGCAGACGTTGCATATTAGTAAAAACATCTTGTCTAATTTTTGTACTAGTAGCTTGAGCAACTTTAATAATGATAGAATTTTGAAAATACGTAAAGACACTCGAAATTAAATACATTCCACCTAATAATAGACAAACCACGATTAACGCGTGCAGTCTATTTTTACTGATGTATTTATCGATAACGATACCATTGACCCGATTTCCGATAACTGTTGCTAAAGTCGTAAAAATAGTCAGTCCAAAAACAATTGCCAATTTCAGACGATATTGCTCTAAATAATGACCAACTCGTTTAACAGTGGCTTTCCAATCGGTCAAGGAAACCTTTTCTGGATGAATATTTCTGGGACCATGTCTTCTCATCAACTTCTGCCACCACCTAACTGTGTCTTTACCAAGTCATGATAAAATTTTGATTCTTTTAACAATTGTTCGTGAGTTCCGCAGGCTTCTAGATGCCCATCGTCCAAAACTATTATTTGCTGACAATCCATAACATTCGTCACTCTTTGAGATATGATCAAAGTTGTTTTATCATATCGTAATTTCTCTAGATTATCCTTAATTAAAGCATTAGTAGTCTGGTCGACTGCACTAGTAGCATCATCTAAAACTAAAATATCTGCCTGACTAACTAAAGCACGACTGATATTCAAGCGTTGGCGTTGACCACCGGAGAAATTTTTACCAGCTTGTTCAACTGGAGACAAATATTTTTTCGGTATTTTTTGGATAAAATTATAAGCATTGGCTGTTTTAGTTGCTTCATCTAATAAAGCAACATCAGCCTTATCATTGCCATATTTCAAATTGCTTTGAATCGTACCTGAAAATAATAATGAATCTTGAAAGGCCACTGCTACTTTTTGATGAGCGTCTTTTAAACTCAAGTCTTGAATATCGGTCCCACCAATTTTTATTTTTCCAGAATATTGGTCAAATTGACGAGTCAATAAATTAATCAAAGAACTCTTACCTGAACCAGTTGCTCCGATAATTCCTAGCCACTGTCCATCTGGTACTCTAAAATTGATATCATCTAAAATTGGCTTGCTGCTTTGATAACCAAAACTGACATTTTCAAAAACAAGGTCACTTTCTGCTGGTTCTTCTTTTGCTGGTGCAGTAAGCTTCTCAGATGTTTCTTCATCTAATACTTCTTGCACCCGTTTTGAACTAGTAATAGCTCTTGAAAAAGCTGTAATAATATTAACCGTTTGAATCATTGCTGTTGTGATTTGAATCATATAATTCACAAAAGCAATGATTTGCCCGTCACTGATAGTGTTGCTGATAGCTAAACTTCCACCATAGCCTAAAGCAATAATTACCCCAAAATTAAGCATTAATTGAATAATCGGAGATAAAATTACTGTTGCCATCGCAGCAGTTTGACTATTTTTTTGCAATTCTTTATTTTGACCACTAAATTGACCCAGTTGATGGTTTTCTAGAACATACGACTTAATTGTCTTTGCTCCTTGAAGATTTTCACGCATGACTTGATTGATTTGGTCAACAGATTTTTGCATTTTAGTATATTTTGGAATACTTCTTTTAACAACTATTAATAAGAAAACAACTAAAATAGGCATTATTACTAATAAAATTGGTGCCAAATCTGGACAAACAATAATTGACATAACAATACCACCAAATAATAGCATTGGTGATCTGACTAAACCTCTGGTAACCATCATTACCAAATTTTGCATCTGCGTAACGTCATTAGTTGTCCGCGTAATTAAAGTTGCTGGTGCTAACCCATTAGGGTCACGATTGTCCAAAGCAATCTTTAACATTTTGCTTCTTAAAGATTCACCCATCTTTAAAGAGGCGAAACTTCCTAAAGCGCCACAGCTGCCACCAAAAATTAAGCCTAACACGGCAAACATCAGCATCAATAATGCATGCTGAAACACAAAGCTCAAATCCCCTTTAGCTAATCCTTGATCAATGATTTTTGACATTAAAGTTGGCTGTTGTAAATCGCAAAAGACTTCGCCGAGCATAATTAAAGGTGCCAAAAAGAAACTCAAGCGAACTTTATTTTGAAGATGTTGCATTACGATTCGAAACACATGATTCACTTCCTAGAAAAAAAGCGTCACGAATCCCTTGACCTAGGTATGGACTAAGGATTCCGTGACGCTGTTAAATTATACGTTCTTATGTTAATACAAGTTTATTTTTTAAACAAGTAAGTCAAAATATTTTAAATCAAAAGAAAAAGTGGAATAAGTTTAATCCTCATCCCACATGAATAATTATATCTAAATTTTAATTATGCAAAAACACGTTTTACACCAACAATATTTCCACGACCGGAATAAATTGAGTGAACTTGAACTGCAAAGGGCCATGATTCAATCATCGTATTAGCATCAAGTAAAATTCCCATATGCCAAATTGAACCATTTGCAGGATTTGAGAAGAAAATCAAATCTCCACGTTGACGATTGCCATAGTTAACTTGGTGAATCCTACTATCGCTCCAATATAATTGACAATTCCATTCGTTACCAGGTTGAGCATGTTGAATCGAGGTAACTGGACTTGAATCAATTCCGGAAGCATAAAGCGATTGTGTGACTAATCCTGAACAGTCAACACCATAATTAGGTGAACTAGATGCTCCTGAAATCCAAGGTTTACCAATATACTTGTATGCTTCACTGATCATTGCTTCTATGTGATCTGCTCTGGTACTTGTGATGCTTGTTCTAAGCGGTGCAATGTAAGAGTCGATTCCATACCATGAACTCTCAGAAAAGCCCATTGCTTGCCAAGTAGCCAAATCAACGACTCCTGTGACAGGCAAACCAGCATTTCTTTGAACTCCTCTGACACTATTAGCAACAGATCCATCATAAATCGTGTGAGCATTTGAATAACCGAAGTATCTTCTTACTAACCAAGTCTTGATACCTTCAACGCCATTATATAAGTAATAACCAACGCCGCCATTAGGTTTTATTTGAGTATTTTGGATTTGAATCCAGCCACTTGGGTTTTGATAAACAGCACTAGTTGTGGCATCAATACTATTAATCCAAACATTAGAAGCAATTTGATAATATGTTAAGCCATCCACATAATCTGTACGATTATATTTCCAAGTTGAATTAGCATCAAAGACGCTATTATTTAATTTGGAAAAACCACTTTCTTGACGTTCATAGCCAGTGGCACCATTTTTTTGAACCCGCACAGTTCCATTAGCTGCACTACCAAACGACAAAACGACATCTTTGCCATTTGCGAATTCTCCAGTAGCCACACGATAATAAGTTTCGCCATCATTATCTAATTTTTGATCAGTGTACCAAGGTGAGTTTGCTCCTAAACCACGATTAGAAATTCTAGAACCATCTTGACGATAAAGATAAGTAATCTGATTGTTGTTAGTGGTTACGACCCCTTTAATTGGCGTAATCGTTCCCTGTGAATCAGAAGTTTGATTATCAGTTGGTTGGTCTGTTCCAGCTGAAACTACCGGATTATTATTTTGATTATTTGTTTGTTTTTGAATAGTATTTTGATCGTTTACTTGACCATTTTGTTGAACATTAGAATTGTTTTCATTAGATTGTTCACTAGATGCATCTGGTTGATTATCAGTTTGGGTATTAGTTCTCGATTGAACTGATTGTTCTTGATAAGTCGATGGTTTTATTTGCGATGTAGATTCTTGAGTTGCTTCTGAAATTGGCTGTTGTTTACTGGTTGTTCCAGTAACAGTCTGATTATCACTAGATTGAACATTGGTACTAGTTTGTGCATCGTTAGTTGTATCAGCTTTAACATTTTGTTGCGTTGAAACTGTCAACATCAATAATGTAAAACCACAAGCAAAGATTAATTTAGATTTTTTATTCATCTTTTTCTCCCCTAATAACTTATTGCACGTCTATTTTGCGTGTTCCAATTGCTGATAAATTGATTAATCCCCATCCGTGTTGATTGATTAGTCCAGCAATCGTTGTAGTAAATATAATTCTTATCATATCCTGTAACAACTAGGGCATGATATGGAAAACCATGCAAAGTATTCCAAGTTACCACTGGGTGTCCCAAGTTGATTTGATATTTGATGGCATCAAGTCCTTGCCCAGTCAGATTTTTGGCCGTACCAGCGTATTTCTCAACTAATCCCATTAAGGCTGAAGGGAAAATCGTGATGCCTGTTGCATCCCAAGGTTGCCCGATATAACCATAATTAGGATCACTATTTCTGGGCATTTCTTGTGCTAGTTGCATCTTATTAACATTTGCCCCTGCATAATGCAACATCATTGTTACCGCCGTAATTTCGCAACCATTAGGCAATTCTGGTCGTTGCGAAATTAAAGGTACTCCATATACCCAGTCTGCATCTTGATACTGGCCATTATTGATGACCACGTTGTCTTGAGGTATCCAAACATTATTGCCAATTTGATACCATTCTTTACCACCAATTTTGGCATGATTGTTCACTTTCCAATTGCTACCGGTTGGCAAATCAGTCCCCTGATACACAGCCCTATTCCCGTAACCAGTAAATGAATGGATACTTGACCCAGTTCGATAGACGACAGTTGCATCCCCTTGAAATGGCTGAACATATGATTGATAAGTTCCACCATCGCCTCTGGCAAACTCTAAAGTAGAAACACGATAATAAGTCGAACCATCATTTTTAGTATTGCAAGTATCAGTATACCAAGCTGACTTTGGAGCTAGTGCTCTATTTTTAACTTGTGACCCATCGGCGTAATAAAGATAAGTAACAGTGTCGCCAACTGTATAAACCCCGTCTAACTGTTCTGATTTAACCGTTTGCGGAGTTTGAATAGTCTGCTGATTTTGTTTTGGTTGACTTTGTGTTGCTTGTGTCGATGAATTATTAGCTTCTACTGCATTATTTTGTATTGCAGATTCAGCATTAGAAGACATATTTTGTGAATTTGAATTTTTTTCGTCAGATTCTTGTTGACGAGGATTTTGTGTTGAAACTTCGGCTGAATTAATGGTTTGTGATCTTTCTTGAGAAACATCGCTATTAGTTCTTGAAACGCCATTTAGAGTCGTTGGATTTTCTTGAATCGATTGATTGGAACTTTGTGTAATCGATTGATTTATTTGTGAATCTGTCTTTGTTGTTTCTGCTTTAACACCTTGAGTCGTTAATATTAAGCCACTTGATGCTAAAAGAGTCGCAAATAGCATTTTATTTCTTAAATTCATAGTTCCCCCTTGCCATTTATTCATTTAAGAAAAACCACTTCTTCCATCGCATTCCCCCTAAATTCATTGATAAAAGAAATCCTTCTTGATAAAAACTTGAATTATTGACCCTATTTAAATAAATATTAATGGTACCGCTTTTCTATTTGTAGCTTTGCAAAATTATTCTTTCATCAAGGATTTTATAAAAACAGTATAACATTAGACTAATCAAAAAATGTAGTTAGAAAATTAAAATGTTTTAATTTTTTTCTTTAAAGGTGAACATATTAATAAAACAAAGAAAATAAACTTTAAATTTTACATCAGTTAATTTCAAAAAGATAATGTCACAAAGCCTTAAATTAAAGACTCTGTGACATTATTGATTTACGCTGAAACTTTCATTTTATAAAAACTCGCTTCCTGATATATTTTGGCTATTGTCTTTTCATAATCTCCATTATTAACGCCAAAAACAACTTTCATATTACTTCCTTCTTGGATAACCATCTTAACATTGATTCGACTATTATCGAGGAACTCAAGAATTTTACCAGCCAATGAAGGACGTTTGCTTAATTGCCAAGAAACTGCCACAACTAGGGCAATGTCTTGAACGACTTTTACTTCGTCCAAAGTCTTATTTACTTTTAAATCATGAATAGCCACATCTAAATTAGTATTTGAAGGATTTTGTTGACATAAGAAAATAAAACTGTCATTTCCAGATGGAACATAGTTAGCAACAATTTGATATTTTTGCAGGACTGCTAAAACTTGTTGCAAAACTTCAATATGCTGATTGAGTTGATATTTTTTTATCGTAATGACCGTATAATTCTTTTTACCAGCAATTCCTGTAATTAATTTATTTTCAATATTTCGATTCAAAAAATCACCTACTAAAGTTCCACCTTCTTCTGGGTGATTCGTATTCAAAATTTTAGTAGGAATCTGCTTTTCTCTAACTGGCAAGATAGCTTCTTCTTGGAAGATACCAAAGCCCATATAAGATAGCTCTTGTAATTCTTCATAAGACAAGAAGTCGATTCTTTTTGAATGATTAACAATGTTTGGATCTGCCATCAAAATTCCTGAGACATCTGTCCAATTCTCATACAATTCGGCATTTAATAGACTAGCCAAAATGGCGCCGGAAATATCACTGCCACCTCTTGGCATTAAATGAATTGCATTATCTTTTTTGCTGCCATAAAATCCTGGCACGACAATATTTTTAAATTTCTGACGAACTTTCATCAAAGCTTTTTTAGAGGCTTGATAATCTAAATCAGCTCCATCAAAAATCAAGATGGAACTTGCATCAATAAATTGATAACCCAAGTACTTTGCCAATAATTTTGCAGTTAAGTATTCTCCTCGAGAGATTAAATAATCATGTGAACAAACAACTAAATTTTGCTTGATTTCTAACAAATCATTTTCTAGGCGTAAATCAATTTTTAAATCATCCCTGATTTGCAATAATCTGTCGCTGATTTTTTTAAACAAAAAACTTGTCGCTTGATCTGAATTACGAGCTTTTTCCAAATCTAATAGCATATCGGTAACTTTTATCGGTTCATTTGAACTCTTCCCGACCGCACTGACAACGATTACTTCTCGCTTCTTATCCGCTAAAACAATTTCTTTAACTTTTTTGAATTGTTGCGCATTAGCAACTGAACTTCCACCGAATTTAGCAACTTTCATTAGGCAATTGCCTCCTGACTAGAAGAAACAACCCTGCTGATTCCATTTTTTTGAATCGAATCTGGCAAACCAACCATAAAAGCTTTTGAATCTTTTTTCAAAATCAATTTCATCAAACGGTGCATTTCACCTGAAGCAATTTGATGAATATAAAGAAAATCGCCCTTATCAGTTGGTGCGTAATCTTTAAATAAGGCCTTACAATCAAAAGCAGCTCGAATCATATAATCTTTTTTATAAAGATTAGCATCGTATTCCAAAGCTTGATCAAAATCCCGTTCAAGATGTCCTTTACCTTCTTTGATATCCAATACATCTTGAACGACCGCATTTGCTGTTGGGAACATCCCTGCACCTTGACCAAAGAAGTCTAGACGTCCAATTGTATCTCCATTGAGCGAAATCAAATTGTAGTTATCGGCTATGTTGGCTTCTAACGTATGCTTTTCTACTAGCGCTGGTTCTACGACGTAATCATATTGATTGCCAAACTGGTGTGTAAAGCCCATCAATTTAACAGCGTAGCCTTTCTTTTCAAAGTATTTAATATCCTTTAATTCAATATTTCTAATTCCAAAAATTGGCAACTCATCTCGATTAGAAATATTGATGTCATAAGCAATGTCAGCGCTGATACAAAGCTTATTCGCCACATCGAGACCATCGATATCAGCTTTAGGATCAGCTTCCGCATAGCCCAATTTTTGAGCATTTTCTAATACTTTATTGAATGAGTCGTTACTCTTTGTCATTTGGTCGAGGATATAATTGCTAGTTCCATTAAAAATGCCTGAAATGGAATTAACTTTGTCGATTCGTAAGGCCTTTTCCAATCCTTGAATCCATGGAATCCCACCTCCGACTGAAGCTTCAAAATAAAATTTAACTTTATTTTGTTGAGCCGTTTCGTTAAATTCTTTCAAATATTTTGCAATAACTGCTTTATTAGCTGTAATCACGTGCTTTTGATGCTTTAGGGCTTCCAAAATATAAGTATGAGCAGGTTCAATTCCTCCCATAACCTCAACTACCACGTCAACTTCAGGATCATTAACAATTTCTTCAACACTATCTGTCATTTCTGGTAAAATGCTTTCTTTGCCTTTTCGAATCAGAATTCTACTTACTGAGAGGTTTTGGGTTTGCATATTAACCTTCTTAACTATTTCATAAACGCCTTTTCCAACTGTTCCAAATCCTAATAATGCAATTTTCATGGTTTTAACCTCCCGTTTTCTTTTTTGTGTTCACGATACATGAACACTTGTCTTTTATAGAGAAACAGGTTACCATATAGACATTCTAAAAACAAGGGGCTACGTTTATGGAAAAGAATTATACAAGTACAAGAGACGACAAAATTAAGATTTCAGCTAAGGATGCAATAAAAAAAGGCTTTGCTGATGATGGCGGACTTTTCGTCTATCCGCAACTAAACCAGCTTAAAGTCGATTTAAAATCACTTGTAACGATGGGTTATCAATCTATTGCACAGGTGATTCTGGAAAAATTGTTGCCAGATTTCACCAAAGTTGAGATTCACTCCAGCATTTTAAATGCATATGGCAATAACTTTGACAACAAAAACATCACTCCAGTTGTTGATGTTGATGATTTCCATGTTTTAGAACTATTCCATGGACCAACCAGCGCCTTTAAAGATATCGGCCTACAAATGTTGCCCCAATTGATGCAAAGAGTTCTAGACGACGATACGAAAGTAATGATTTTAACTGCTACTAGTGGCGATACTGGTAAAGCTGCCTTAGTAGGATTTAAAAATGTTGAACAAACTGGCATCACGGTCTTCTATCCTTATCAAGGAGTCAGCCCAATTCAGCAATTACAAATGGAAACGACTGATGGCAACAATACTGACATTACCGCCATCAAAGGAAACTTTGACGATGCTCAAACAAACGTCAAACAAATTTTTAACGATCAAGCATTTAAAAAAAGTTTGGGTGACAAAATTAGCTTGTCTTCTGCCAACTCAATCAATATTGGTCGCTTGATTCCGCAAGTCGTTTATTACTTTGCTTCTTATATTCAGTTGGTTAACAAAAAAACTCTTAAATTAGGACAAAAAGTCAACTTTACAGTTCCTACTGGTAATTTTGGCGATGTTCTGGCTGGTTATTATGCCAAACAAATGGGTCTACCTGTCAATAAATTCATCGTTGCCAGCAATGAAAATAACGTTTTAACGAAATTCTTTAAAACTGGGATTTATGACCGCAACATGCCGTTTTATCAAACGATTGCCCCTAGTATGGACATCCAAATCTCTAGCAATTTTGAACGACTACTATATTACAAAAGTGGTGAGGATACTGCTTATGTTCAAAAATTAATGACAGAGCTTGAACAAACTGGTCGCTATCGGGTTTGTGATAAAGTTCTCTCTGCAATTAAAGAAGATTTTTTCTGTGCTTATAGTACTGATGAAGAAATCAAGACTTCAATCAATTCATTATTTAAAAAGAGCAATTACTTAATGGACCCTCATACAGCAGTCGGCTACAAAGCCATGCGTGATTATCAAAAGATTCATGACCAAACTCCCAATATTTTATTGAGTACTGCTAGTCCTTATAAATTCGTTCATGCTGTTAGTGAAGCAATCCTAAAACATCCTGCAGAAGACGATCAAGAAGCTATGCAACAACTAGAAGAAATTTCTCAAGTTCCAATTCCTAGAAATTTAAAAAATTTGTTCGATTTGCCAATTTTGCATCACGATATTATCGAAACTAACAATATGGAAAACTACATTAAAGCAAAAGTTGAGGAAAAATTTTATGATAAGAATCAAAGTGCCAGCAACTAGCGCTAATATCGGCGTTGGTTTTGATTGCTTAGGCTTGGCAATTTCGTTGTATTCCTCAGTCTACTTTGAAGAAAACTCACAAAAATTGACAATCAGCGGTTGTCCAGAAAAATTTCAAAATGAGAACAACTTAATCTATCAAGCCTTTGTTAGAGGTTGCCAATACCTTAATCAACCCGTCCCAAATTTAAAAATAACTATTAAAAATAATATCCCTATCTCTAGAGGCTTAGGCAGCTCCGCTTTTTGTATCGTTGGTGGCCTAAAAGGTGCTGATGCGTGGTTTCAGTCTGGACTTTCAAAAGAAGAACTGTTGAGCCTAGCCACAAAAATGGAAGGACATCCCGATAATGTTGCCCCTGCTATTTATGGAAAAATGGTTTCATCATTTGTTGATTCAGATGATAATATCGAAAGCGTCCATTTCGACATTAATGATGAACTTCAATTTATCACGATTATTCCTAACTATGCTGTTTCAACTAATCAAGCACGCTCAATCTTGCCTTCTGAAATGTCTTATCAAACAGCAACCTATCAAGTCGGACACGCATTAGCCTTAGCCAAAGCTCTTGAAGATGGCAATCTAGCTTTGATTCATAAGAGTATCGTTGATAAAATGCACGAGCCTTATCGTAGTACTTTAATCCCTGATTATCAGACGACTAAAGAAATTTGTGAATCGTTTGACGGAACTATGTACATCAGTGGCAGTGGTTCAACAATGATGTGCATCGTCGACCAGACTGAAAATGGATTGCAAATAGTTGACCAAATCAAAGCACTTCATCCTGATTGGAATGTTCAACATCTCAATGTTGACACTCAAGGGGCTACTAGCGAAATGACAAAAGTTATTGTTTAAGTAAAAATAGTCTTGCAAACGTAAAAGTGCTGAATAAATAAAGAAAGATTCCTCCAAAATAGTTAGATGAATTTCTATTGCTTCATTTAATAACTACCTGGGTGGAATCTCTTTTTTTATTTTAAAGAAGACCTGATATTCCTAAGATGACTAAAGTTACTCCAATTACAAGAGATGACCAAAACGCCATCAAAGCAAATGGTGAGGTCTTTTTATTTCCGTTTTTCTTCAATTCTTTCAAATAGCCAACAGTAACAAATAACTGCCATGCACCAACAATAATAAATAAACCAGCTACAATATAATCTATTTTGCTCATTTAAAAATCTCCCTCTAGAATTTTTCAAGAATCAAATAGATAAAAAATAACTTATTCCTCATATAATTCTAATTCAAAATAAGTATGCACTTTTTGTAACAGTTTTCAATAACTCTGTTAATTTAAAAATAAGATAAAAAAGGTCAGTGTAACCAAAATTGATTACACTGACCTTCTATAAATTAGATAAAGCGGCTGTACGATAAATAAAGTTGATAGGTATTTTGCCATCAACTTTATTTTTGTATACCATTTATTAGTAATAACCATTTAAGAACACCAAAAAAGGACACCATTCATGCCCTTTAGATGTTCGACC
>NZ_VDFO01000070.1:0-4513 GCF_009600995.1 Companilactobacillus halodurans
ACAATTGAAAAGAACAGATTCATTTCTGTAGGACTGAATTTACGGAGTGGAATGGTGTTCAGTTCGGGTTGATATTTCACTAACTCATTGCTCATATAATCACCTCAAAATTATTATAGCATATATAAAAGGATTTCATGCCCAAATTAACATGCCTTTAAACAGACAATTCCATGCCTTTAAACAGACAATTCCATGCCTTTAAACAGACAATTCCATGCCTTTAAACAGACAATTCCATGCCTTAATCATCCTGTACCCCTTGGGAGAGTAAGGTAGAACACCCCCTTAAAAGAGGTTTTAAAAGAGGTTTTAAAAGAGGTTATATAAGAGGCGGGGGTCTCCGACTTCGTCTCCGTGCCCCAAAATGCCAAATCAGGACCAAAAACCAAAAAGGAGTGAGCGAAAAACACGCTCACATTTTGCTTGCAGCGTTCACTTCGTTCACTCGCTAAATTCAAAATCAAAAGCGTGGTTCAGGAAAAGCCTCGACTGACGCTCGGCAGGTAAGCCCAGATAGTGCTAGGAGGCCTTATTTTGCGTTCTAAGCCATTTTAAAGGTAATTTAATATAAAACACCTGTTAAGCAAAGAAATGCGTCAGAAGCCAAAATACAAGCCCTGAGAGCAAACCAGTCGGGATAACCGCGTACAAATAATTTTTAATTTCATACCAACTCATATTTTTATGTGTTCGATCAATTTCCGTAGATAAACGGTTAGCGACTTGGTCCATAGTCCCTTGAACGGTCTGGTTTAGGCTGTCGTTTAGGGTTCTCAACGTGTTGTTGTTGTCCTGTTGGACGCTGTTTATCTTTTGCAGTTCGGCGATTGTCCTTTGATTGACGGTCTTTGTCTGCTCGTTGAAGTGGTTTTGCGCGTCTTTTAGCGTCGCGACTAATTGTTCTTTGTTGGTCTCGTTGTTGCTGTTTAAATCGTTCAATGTCTTCTGAAAGGCTTGATTGACGCGCTGACTGGCTTGTTCGATTTGTGTCAGCTGTTCGGTCAGTTCGATTTGTTGTTTGCTTTGTAGTTGAATTTGTGTGCCCTGATAGTTCCTGATTTCTTTCAGGGTCTGATTGAGCGCTGTTAAATCTGTTTGTATCTGGGTTTCTGGTATCTGTTTGGTTGTATCTTGGGTCTCTGGTACGTCTTTCCAACTCATTGTAAATTGCCCCCTTTTCGTAAGCTGTGCCGAGTTTGTTACCACGTGCTTTATAATTCGTGCCTGTGAGCTGATAGGTAAGGTCTTTTCCCCGTTCCCATACATCTATCGCCTTTTGCTTTAAATCGTCTCTAAACGTCTTAAAATCGCGAATAAGGGGATTAGACATGGTGCTGTCAACGGCTTGTCTGATTTGGTCTTTCCATGTGGGTTGCCCACGATCATGCATTTTAATTTCTGCCATAGAACGTTTTTCATAGCGTTCAGGGTCAACTTTCGTAACTTCAAGCCCATGTTTTTGCACGATTTCATCGGTATTATGGACTAATTTTTCGCGGTATTCTTGCCAGTTACCGTGCATTTTTTTCCCTGTTTCTAAGTCGATTGCACCAATGACGGCATGAATGTGTAAAGCGTCCGTGTCGGCATGTTCGTATAAAGCGACTTGCTGATTAGGGTAGGTTTTTTGATACACTTCTTTGGCAATATCGAGCGCTTTTTGTTGGTCATCTTCGTTTGTCGGGTCAAATTCTTTGGGACTAAACGAGATACGGCTAGCATACGCCTGCGTCTTGCCTTGATTGCCATACACTTCACGGACTTGTTTGAATTGACTTTTTGCGTAGTCAACATCAAGGTTTAGTCCGTCTTTTAAGACCGCTCGTTTTTCGGCGTAATTGACAAGGCGTGACGCGCTGGCAGACCGTTTTATGTGAGTTGTTGCCATATGTGTGCCACCTCACTTTGCAATTCCTGCAATGCTTGGGCAGGAACATTGCCCCCTTGATTGGCGTGTTTGGCTAATTGATTGAGATTACCCCCAATTTTTGCTAATTGACGGGTTAATGCTTGGGCTTCTTTTGCGCCAATCTTAGGGGCAACGATCCGTGCCCCTTGTGCCTTCTTTTTGACAAAAGCAGGCACGGACATATTTAAAGTTTTCGCTGACTGCGAAAGCTTTAAATAGTCCTGCTCGCTCACTCTAAAATTGATTTGCCGACTGTCTTTCCGATTGGGTTGTTTATCGGATAGATAGCTAGCCATATTGTGTTGTTCGCTCACAAACCCCACCCCCTTTGTTTTGCCTTTCAGGCAAGTGAATTGATTGATTAAGCTCGTGAAACCCTAAGGGTTTCTACTCACATAATAAATCAATTCATGGGGTTTGGCAAGCAACCCACATACTAGCCACTTACGTGTCTGATGTGGTGCTTGCAAAGGGGACGCTAGCGCTCGCCCCTTGACCCCCTAGCTACGCAAACTCATGGCAAAATGACTAGCTATATGCTAGCCACTTTTTGCCAATCGTTGCGTATGCCATTTGCTGATTTATTCCGCAAATGGCGTCTACCCGACGGGGGCTGTCTGCCGAATTATTTTGCATAATAAGCATGATTTCATCAAGACAATTTTTGCACTTGACGCATGCTTTCAGCAGGAGCTCTTCCAGCAGACCATTTCATGGAGAGTTCTGCCCGAACAGGGCAAGCGTCTCACGCTTGACCGAGGTTTCTGGAAGTGTGATTTTCACACTTCCGCTATTATCAAGGGTTTCAGCCGTTTTTTGTCGGGCTGTCATTTTGTCGGTACCGCTTGTAGCAAGGGTTTCAGCCGTTTTTAACCGAGGTCCCATTCATGCGTTTACCTCCAATGCGGTTAGATTTAGATGACTTTTCTGATTTACTTCTTTTTCATCTGTATCCTGATTATTTGATAAATGAAAGATAAAATGACTGTGATAATTGCAAATACAAAAGTTAGTGTGCTCTTTCCCTGAAATAGGAACAAAACTATCGTAATTAACGACATGATGATCGTAACTATTCGTACTAATAAATCTGGTTTGTTCATGCTTCTTACTTCCTTTCAAATGGTTGGTTGTTTTGCTAAATGTAGGGATGCCGTGAGCTGTGGAGGCTAGAGCGGTATCCCTCTTTTTATTATATTCATCATTTCCCCCCTGAATTAATACCGTTTGTTTCGAATGAAATTATTGTGAATTTCCACTTGAACTACCGCGCGACCACGGCGTGTTTGAAATAACTCTAAGTCCATATCCCCAATTTCAAGGTTAATTTCTTCAATTGCTGGGTTTAAAATATTATCTTTCAATCGTCCATAGGTATAACTTTCTGGCGCACCTAGCCATTCTTTCCACTCATCAGGCGTTCCTTGGACAATGGCAATTGAACTACCGTTATCTTTATCAGCTTCACGCATGAGTTTATAAAGCAAAATAGAATATTTACTTTTCAGTTTAACGGTATCAACGAGTAAGTATTGGGTGTAGTGCCCTTTATCTTTTAATTGCAACAGAAATGGCGCAAAATCTTCATTGATTTTGATTTGAAGTTGCCCATTTTCCCAAATACGCACAACTTCAAACCACCCCGTTAGAGTAATCCTCCGTTTCGTAGTTTTTCGAGTATTTTTTGTCGCTCCTCTGCACGAATCTGTTCTTCGCGCGTCTCTTGTTCTTGTTTATTATGTTCCGCTTCGGTCGTTCCTAGCTTGAGACCTTTGATTTTATCAATTGCCCGCCATTTTTCTTTGTCGGACAGTTCGCCATTGTGCTCGATATTGAATTTGGCTTTGTTCAGGCGTTCAGTCTTGCTGACGTGGACATCTTCGGCATCTTTGCGTTCAGGTTTCCATGCAAAAGAATAGCCAATAACAGGCTTTCCTCGCCCTTTACCGTATTTCTTGCGGACAGTTAGCCCACGAAATAGGGGGGTAAGTTCTTCTTTGATTGGACTAATAACATATTGGTCGGTGTTAGACTGCCGGTAACTTTTTGGAATATCAAGCAATTCAATAAAATCGGATTTTGAAAAATAGGCGTAACCGGTGGTGCGATAACCTTTCAACAAACGGAACATCGTCTTGGCGTAGCTACTCTTAAGGTCTCTAAACTCGGTTAAAGCGTATCGTACCCAACTCTCTAGATTGTTCAGCAAGGGCAAAGCGTCTTTGTAGATTTCTACGTCAACGTAAGGCTCTTCCACATCACCGTTGATTTTAAATTTGGTAAACATGACAAATCTTTCAAATGACAACCCGCTTTTACTTTGGCTACCGAAACGCAAGTCCATCAAATGATTGTAAGTGCGCTTGAGGTCGTCAATAAATCGGCGATTGGCGGTCGGTTTGTAGTTACTAAGGTCTTTCAGCTGGTCAAAGCTAAAGCGTACAGTCTGGTCGCCCTTATCACGCATTCTAGACACAATTGAAAAGAACAGATTCATTTCTGTAGGACTGAATTTACGGAGTGGAATGGTGTTCAGTTCGGGTTGATATTTCACTAACTCATTGCTCATATAATCACCTCAAAATTATTATAGCATATATA
>NZ_VDFO01000071.1:0-4361 GCF_009600995.1 Companilactobacillus halodurans
AGTCTCTGAAGCGGATCCACCGAGGGTTCAAAGGACTCCAGGACACCTTGGAAGCATCATTTATTTAAGTTAGATACATATTATATGTACGAAGACATTTCATTTACACAAGATTCTGGACGCTACCGTTTTTGGTGGAAGTGTTAATAATGAGTTTATTGATTACCTTTCAAAGAACAAGCAGGACAATATATATCTAGTATCTGGAATGAATTTAGGGTTATTACTTAGTTTGATTACAACGATTGATTCAAATGAATCTGTACCCGAGATCATTTCACATGCAATTGAATCATCCACAAAAATGATTATTAATGATTCCAAAGTATTGGAGGGTGATGTAGAAGAAGATTCAGACGACTTTTAAAGGAGGAAAAATTATGATATTAGCAACTAGAGTTGACTATAGATTATTACACGGACAGGTGGCAGTTTCCTGGACTTCAGGGTTAGGTGCAAATTGTATTCTTATTGCGAATGATAAAGTAGCAACAGATTCCGTAAGAAAATCTGCAATGAGATTAGCTAAACCCCAAGGAGTAAAACTTGTAATAAAGAATATTGAAGACTCAATCAAAGCTATCAATAGTGGTGTAACAGATAAATATAGATTGTTTGTTGTCGTAGATAGTATCGATGATGTATATAAATTAGTTCAGGGGTGTAACCAAATTAAATCAGTAAATCTCGGTCTAACTACAACAAGAGAAGGAACAAAAAATATTTCAAAAAATATCAATATTACTGGTTCTGAAGAAGAAAAACTGAAAGTCATGGTAAACAATGGTATTGAAGTAGAAATTAGAGCTGTCCCTGATGATCATAAAGTATTAATCAAAAATATACTTTAATAAATGTTAAATATACTTTAATAAATGTTATTTGAAGGGGAACTGTGAAAATGAAAACTTTTTTGATATTTCTAATTGCGTGTTTTGGTTACAGTGATTACTTTACTGGTAAATCAATGCAAACCAGACCATTGGTTTTAGGACCATTAGTAGGATTGGCCTTGGGTAATTTGGAACAAGGAGTAATAATCGGTGCAACTATGGAATTAGCCATGATGGGAGCTGTAGGTATTGGTGCAGCTTTACCCCCAGAAGTTGTTTCAGGTGGTATTTTAGGTACGGCATTTGCCATTATCGGGCATAAAGATGCGGGTATGGCCGTAGCATTGGGCTTACCAATTGCTATGTTAGTTATGCTACTTCGTAATCTATTGTTTATCGCCATTGATCCTATTTTTGCTAAACGGGCTGATAAATACGATGCGAAGGGTGATATTGAAGGTGTAAATAGGATGCACTGGTTTGGTGGTGTTTTTGGTATGTATTTACCTCTAGCTATTTTGGTTACTGTTTCCTTCCAGCTTGGTGGAGGAATAATGCAGCAAGTATTAAATATGATTCCAAAATTTATCCAAACGGGGTTGAGTATTTCGGCCGGAATTTTGCCTGCACTTGGATTTGCGATTCTACTAAGAATGATTGTAAATAAAGAAATTATTGGTTATTTAATTGTTGGGTTCGTACTTACAGCCTATCTAAAATTACCTGTTGTTGGTGTAGCATTGCTGGCTGTCGGTATTATTGCAATTTTGCTGTATGTTAACAAAGGGGTTACAACAAGAACAGAAAATAGTGGAGGTGACTCTGATGACGACTTCTAAACAAAAGGTTGATACAGAAATAACCAAAAAAGATTTAAGAAAGGTATTCTGGAAATCCTTGCCATTTGAAATATCCTGGAACTATGTTCGTCAAGATCATATGGGATTTGCTTATTCCATGTCACCAATTATTAAAAAATTGTATAAAACTAGAGAAGATAGGGCGGCTGCCTTGAAAAGACATATGGAATTTTTTAACATTACTGTATACTTCTCAACACTTGTTTTAGGTATCGTAACAGCGATGGAAAAGAAGAATGCTGAAGATGGAAAAGAATTTGATGCAACGTCTATCAATAATATTAAAGCTAGTTTGATGGGTCCCTTATCAGGCATTGGAGATTCCTTGTTTTTAGGAACATTAAGAGTTATTGCTGCCGGTATTGGCGCTTCTCTTGCAATGAAAGGCAGTATTCTTGGTGCTATTTTGTTTCTCATCCTTTATAATGTCCCTGCCTTTGCCGTAAGATATATTGGTATGATGCAAGGTTATAAAATGGGAACATCTTTCCTAGATAAAATTTCTGAGTCTGGATTGATGGATAAAGTCACAAAATTAACTGGTATTTTAGGGTTAATGACTATCGGGTCAATGGTTGCAACGATGGTAGTTATGAAAACACCATTAACTTTTGGTACTGGTAGTGCAATAACAAAAGTTCAGTCAATTTTAGATTCAATTATGCCAAAATTATTGCCTGCAATGATCACAGGAGTGATATATTGGCTTTTGAATAAGAAAATAAAGACGACAACAATTCTAATTTTAATTATTGCGTTCTCAATTGTTTGTGCTTATTTTGGTATCTTGTCAGCATAATCTTTATAAGTACAATAGACAAAAATATTTGAAATCATTTTTGATAGTTTGAGCTTTTGTAATAAATGTATTCGCCTTAGCAAGGATATATAATGAAAGTGAATAATAATTTTATGTTAGGTTTTATGCTTAATCACTGAGAAAGTGGTTAAGCTTTTTTGTATCAGTCAGGGACGTTAATTTGATTGTTATTCATAGTAGTCAAAATAAATAGTTAAAAGCAAAGATGTACATCTTGAGGTGGAACCGATGTGACAATTATAGAGAACAGAACAAAATCTGGCTGTCTGAGGATGATAAATTAGTAAAACCAAAGGCAATCATAGGTGCATAATATTGTCTCTGAAAAAATATGAATTGAATGGCAATTTATTTGAAGAATAAGTTTGAAATAGAAGTAAAAGAACAGTCTAAATATTTAGAAACAGAATCTACTTAACTTATGGGAGCAATATTTGAACAGTATTTAATGTTGCTATGGATAGTTTGGCTTTGCCTTTTATGGAAAATATATGATTAGTGAGCAAACGATGAGAAATAATAGTTCTGATATAGATCAAAAAATAGTCAGCCTATATAATTAACGATTAAGAGCTATATTAAATTGTTGATGAGGGTGTGCTAATCAGTTTTTGGTATTCCCAAGAGTGTTGAGTAATAAAGTCACTACATGTGAATCAATTGATAGCAAATCGTAAAGTGTAAGGGATACGTCTAAATCACAAATTTTTAATGGAATAATTCAACATCAAAATAAAGGTGTGCAACCACTACCAGATCCTTTTTCAAGTATATTATTAATGAACTGTTAATTATTTAATTTCTAAAGTCCTTGTGAAATCATCGTTTAAATTTAGTTTGAATATTGTTGATAAGGGAGTCATATTTAATCTTTAGGTCAACTCATTCTCTCCAGATTGATAATAATGTGAGAACAATAAATGAGTTAATAAGTACTTTTACAATCATTTGAAATTTATTCTTTCAAAGTAAATATAATTTATTGAAGTGTTGATAAAATGTTTTCTAGTTGTTTTCATTCATCGAAAATATTCTATTCTAATATATAGAAATTTTGAAATATAGTACTTTAAGAACAACAACATACCTATATTAGCCACGCAATTGAAGTGGAATGTCAAGTGTACTATTTTATGAAATTGCGTGACTTTTACTAAATTTATTCCAAGATGCGTCCTCATTAATTCATATTATGGAACCATAGAAGATAGTCGTGGAAATTTGGCGGATTATCCTATTATCCACTGTTTCTTGGTCAAGGATATTACATCATTCATTTATTCTAAAATTAGTTGCAACAAACTTATTATTACTTTTCTGGATTACGTGTTGACGATCATTTTAAAAACTATAATAAGCAATATAGCAAAGTCCATAATTTCTTAATTATAATGGAGTCTATGCATAGAATAATGGTTGATATGAAAGGATCAAAAAGCTGATAATATGGTTAGTAAATAGTAATAATTACTTTTCATTTACAATTTACTGTTAAAAATTAAAAATGAATTATATCTATTACTGAGTAAACTCAATATATATAGAAATTATTATGAGGTGGGATAATGGATTATCAAACTCGTTTGATGAATAAACAATATGAGCTTTCTGATACGGAAAATGAATTGGCAAACTATATAAAACGTAATTCTAAAGACGTAATTCATATGACAATAACAGAGGTAGCCAATGATATATATACCGTTCCAAATACGGTTATACTGGTGTTAGTCTGATATTCCGGACACGGTCTCTATGTTAAAATTGTGAAATTAATAAGGAGAACTTATCTATGACTCAAAAATTTTCAGCCGAATTTCAGGCCTCAATTATGGATCTTTACCATTC
>NZ_VDFO01000072.1:0-4021 GCF_009600995.1 Companilactobacillus halodurans
ATCGCGCTCTATTCGTTTGCGTTTAGAATAACATAAATAAATACGAAAAACCACAAATACTGCAAGCTTGCACTAGGTAATACATTTTGCTTCGCAAAAGTATTACCTAGTCGCTTGGCAGGCGGGGAGTTTCACTCCCCCCTGCACCCCTCTCAAAAACCATGGTGAACTTGGCTTCACCAAGTTGACCAATTAACATTTTTTGCTATTCGCAAAAAATAAGACCATTACTTTTTCTTGAAAAAGTAATACAAAAAGAAAAAGGTGTGAGGCAAAAATCGCCTCACATCTAACTCCGGCCTTTGGCCTGCGCCTCCCGTTGGTCGTTGCAAAACCGTGGACGCTGCCGCTCCACACCTAGGCCAAGCTAAGGTAGCTTGACCCCTGAAATGAGCGGGGAGAACCCCGCTCAAACTCACCCCCATCACTCGCCGTTAGGCAGGTCGAACAAGTGGTGGGGCTACTTGTTCGACTGCGTCGTTAGTGTGACGCTCCACTTCGTCAAGGTCGGGTAGTATTTTTTGCAAAGATCGCAAAAAATCTCCACACCTACCCTTGACTACGTTCCCGCTTGAAAAACAGGAAGATTCAGAATGAGTGCTGATTGATTTTAAAGAGCGAAGCGAAAATCTGAATTGTCTCTGCCGACTTGTCGGCGGTCTCTCTTTTTTTGTATCTTAATGGTTTTTATCTTGGTTTTTGTCTTGGTTTTTTTTGAGTTCTAAATTCAACTGAAAATGATATGCAGAGTAGAGACTAAATACACAGATAAGAGTGGAAAAAGGCTAAAACCGCTATAAACGCTGGTATAACAAGGTTTGTGGCGGTTTTGGGCGGTGTAATTTTTTAGCTCAAGCGGTGTAATTTTTTAGCTTTTTTAGTGTAATTTTTCTAGCTTGTATGATATACTTGCGCACGAAAGGGTGTGATGTAATGTCAACAATATCAAGCGATACTAAGTTTCTTGGAAATGGAAAATGGGTTAATCAAGATACTGGAGAAATGATTGAGGTAAACGAAGTAGTCAAGAGAGTTCCGAGGTCAGGTTTTGAAATTACGTATTTAACGTATTTTATGGATTTATTTGACAAATTGGGTGGTCAAAAGTATCAAGTGTTTAAGTACATCATAGAAAATCGGTCACGAGATACTAATACGTTAATTACGACTAACAAAGAGCTGTCACGTTTAACTAAGACTTCGACGAAAACTGTTCAAGACACAATTAACTTGCTGAAAGAGGCAGGGTTGATAGAGAGAAGAATGGGAGCAATTATGTTGAATCCTAAATTAGTTCATCGTGGTTCAAATCAAAAAGAAAAGTACCTACTCCAACGGTTCGAAGCTTTCGACCAAGCCGATTCAACCGAGAAATAGGTACCACATTCAAAAAATCGCTCACTTGTGGTCATTATATCATGAGTGAGCGATTTTTAATTACCGTGAGTGCCGTTTGGGACTACCAGCGAGTATTATTCTGCTTCTTCCAGAACAAGAGCTTAGATGGCTTAAAATCGACTAATTGACGAACCGCACGGACCAACAACCAAAAGCTAGCGTAAATTGCCGTCGCTAAAGCTACTAAACCAATCACGCCCAAAAAGCCGGCACCATAGGGGTGATTAGGCTGAATTTCAATAACTTTCTGGGTCAGAAGCCGTAAGCCCCAACCATTCCAGATCCCTTGGTAAATCAGCTCTTCAAGCACGAAGAAAATCACGGCCACGAGCAACAAACAGACGGCAAAACCGGCTAAATTCGGCGCCAATGATTGCCAGAACTGCCGTTTACTTGCTTTTTCTGCATTGTTTACCGTGGATTCAAAATCGGCTTGTTGGCGGGCAAGATCAGCTTGCTGTTGCTTTAGTTGGGCAGTAATGGATTTTTTTAGGGCTTCAGGTTGAATTTCAGTCAGTTTTTCTTGCAAAATGCGGTCAATTTCTTGGTGATACCACGCTTTTTCGTGGGCTAAGGCTTCTTCCTGCTTGGCGTGGAAATCAGTCGTGCTGTAGGTATGTGCCATTTGTTGAGCGGCCGCTTCTTTGACCATTTTTTGCAGATCAGGGACATTGGTTAAATCGACTTGTCCGTTGGCATAAGCAGTTAAAATTTGCTTGGCTAATTCTTCGTTTTGATTCATCGTTCGAGACCTCCTCGGTCGTGATAGTAAGTTTGCGTAGATCGTTCAGGCGCACGTTGTGGCTTCGGTGCAGTACGTTTCGCTAAATCTTGCTTAACCTCTTTGTGTTGTGCTTGCTCTTTGCGAGCCATATCGGCCTTGAAGCGACTAGCCACGTCTTGATATAAATGCTGGTCGGCTAGTCGTTGCTTAATTTGCTTTGCAAATCCGTGTACTGCGTCAGTAAATCGTTGTAAGCCGTCTGCAATGGTGCGAACTGCTGGTCTAATTCGCTGGTAGATTTGTTCAGCATGACTACCTTGGTCATTAATTTCTTGCATTGAAGTTCCAAGTCGTTCAATTTTTGTTGATTGCTGATTAAGCGCTGGTTTTCTTGGTTCAGTGTCTCGTTCTCGCTGTTCAAGCGCTGTATCAGTTGCTGTTGTGTCTCGCACAAGTTCAGTAGATCTTGCTTGGTCTTCACGGTCGAGTTGTTGTTCTGTTCTTTCTCTAGTTCGTCTCGCCAGCTCATTGTCGATGGCCTCCTTGTCGTAATCGGCTCCTAATCGCTTACCCCTTGCTCGTCTTTGCTTATGATTGGCGTCTAAAAACGCATATGAGACATTCTGCCCACGAATTGATACATTTACCTTATATTTAGTTAAACGCTCTGAGAACGTCTTAAAATCGCTCACAGAGGTATCTGCCATGACACTATCAATTCGAGAACGTAAATCGTGCATGTACGAGTATTGCCCTTTTTTGGTCAAGTCTTGTTCGGTCTTGGATTGATGTTCACGAACAGGTGTAATGACTTGCCAATGTTCACGCTCGGCAAGTCTATCGTTAATCTGGCGGGCACGTTCAACAGCTTCTCCGGGGCGCTCACGGAGTTTATGGCCGGTCTCAAGATTTACTTTATTGACGATGATGTGGTTATGCAGAACATGATTTTGGCCGTCAATGTGAGTGTAAACGGCCGTCTGATAGTCGGGATAGAGTTTTTCAGCTAATTCCACGCCTAAATCATTAGCGCGTTGCCAGTTTCCCGGGGTGGTTGGGTCAAGCTCATCAGCGGAAAAAGATTGTACAATTCGTTGAACTTGGTTGCGTTGCTGGGTTTGGTTATAAGCCTCACGGGTTAATTTAAACTGTTCTGGCGCAATTTCTGGCATCACTCCATTAGTGCCTCCAACGGCAACCGCACGGCAGTTTTGGAGGGCTTCTGGCTGTTTCAAGTCGTGGTTATCAAGCCAGCGCTCCGTATCGTTGTGCATGCCTTTGTTCTTACCGAGAGCGTAATTTAAAGCACTGGAAGCACTGGCACCGCTACTTATTTTTGCAATTGTCGGCATAATTGCTGATACTCCTTTTGAGTTTGGTCAAGTACGCCATAGGTATAGCGAAGCGCCTTAATCACCTCCTGATTATCTGGATTGTGATGGTCAAGTTGATTCAGGCGCTTTGCGATCTGATTGAGATTAGTACCTTGGCGAGTCAGTTCGAGGTGAAGTGTTTGGAAATCATCTTTGTTGAAATAAGGTTTACGCAAGTGAGACCGGAGCGCCAATTGTTTAGCGTATAAATTTGGAGACAGACCGAGTGTTTCTCCAGATTGTTTTAACTTAGCGTATTGGTCTTTACTGATACGAAATTGAACATATTCAGATTGTCGTTGTAATACATCTTTTTGATTAGACATCAACTAACCTCCTAAAAGCATTGTCTAGACGCTCATTATTCATTCGTCTCTAGGCAATATTTATGTAATTGTAATCGCGCTCTATTCGTTTGCGTTTAGAATAACATAAATAAATACGAAAAACCACAAATACTGCAAGCTTGCACTAGGTAATACATTTTGCTTCGCAAAAGTATTACCTAGTCGCTTGGCAGGCGGGG
>NZ_VDFO01000073.1:0-3952 GCF_009600995.1 Companilactobacillus halodurans
TTGCATCAAGACGAAAAACCTCTTTCATTGTTTGTGGAGAACTCCAATGATACCTGATTTTTTCGTCTTGGTGTTTTTATTTTGGAATTTTATTGAAAGTGGCTAACTTGATTATAAAATTCGCCAATAAAATATTTACAGATTTTTATATAAATAAGCAAATAGGATTGATAACCCTTTATGATTATCAACCCTATTTGTTTTAACAATTATTCAATTACAGTAAAGCTCTTACGAACATCAAATAATGAATCGATTGATTCATTCATTTCTGTCATTCTTATGGCATCGCCAACAAGATCTGTCACAGAAAGAATCTTCAATTTATCAAATTTGCAATCATCTGGAATAACGATTGAATCTGATACGAGAACTTCCATCAAATCTGATGCTTCTAGTCTCTTAGCAGCATCTTTTGAGAAGATTGGATGCGTTGCAACAGCTGAAATAGTCTTTGCGCCTGCAGCTTGAAGTGCTTCAGAACTATTGATCATTCTAGTACCTGTATCAATCAAGTCATCAACGATAACACATTGTTTACCATCGACATCACCGATAATATCAGGAACAACGTCGTCATCTTCAGTTGATCTTTGATCAACGATAGCAATTTGTGAACCAAATACTTCAGCCAAAGCACGAGCACGTTTAGTTGAATTGTGATCAGGGGCTACAAAAACGAAATCATCTGGATTCTTGATTTTCTTTTCAAAGTAACTAGCGAAGATTGGCATTGCACGTAAGTGATCAACAGGAATATCGAAGAATCCTTGAATTTGATCGGCATGCATGTCGATAGCAATCACGCGATTAACTTTTCCTAATTCCAACATATTTGCGAACAGTTTAGCTGAAATAGGTTCTCTGGCACGAGACTTTCTATCTGAACGTGTGTAAGCAAAGTATGGCAAGACACATGTAATGCTTTGAGCACTTGCACGTCTCAAGGCATCAACAGCAATCATCAATTCCATGAAGTTGTCATTAACTGGGTCAGCAACTGAATGAATGATATAAACGTCTTTCCCACGTACACTTTCATTCATTTGGATGTTGATTTCACCATCACTAAAGTGTGAAACTGTGGCATCCAACAATGGAATGCCCATGTAATCAGAAATTCTTTTAGCTAATGGCTTGTTACCATTTAAAGAAAGTAAAGCAATTTCATCTAATGCATTATTAGACATATTTGTCCTCCAAAATTATATAAGCACTGGTCTATCAACAGGTTTACCCTCGTTTGCGATGACTAAACCCATGTCATTATCAGTTAAGGCACTGTTTTTATTCCGCATACCCGATTGTGAAACTATTGTAAACTTATACTTTAATTTTACACTCAAACGTAGGTATTTATCCAGTATATGTGAATCTATTTTTCCATTAAGATAAAGATGATAATCAGGATACTTCTTCATAATATTCTCGACTACCTTTTCATTATCATCATTTTTTAACTGAGCAACCGTTAAGGCAATCGCCACACGTTCAGCAAAATTACCAAGAAATTTATTCTTTTCGTCAGGTTTCAATTGTGGCTTACCGAAAACATTTTGTTTTATATAGTCTTCAACGCTAGTCATTTTCACCCCTCCATATGTCATAGTATAGCTGAGATTTGAACAAGATAAAAGCAACTAAACTGAGTTATTGTTTTCTCTATTAGCTCACATAATTGTATAATGTTTGTAAAGAGAAAGGATGTGTTACTTATGGACGAAATGGTATTTTTCAATCCCGGTGATGCAATTGCCAACTCAAAAGATTATGGCGAGGCAGTCCGTGGAGCACAAATTTATAAAGCAAAAGATCCCTATGAGTCATCCCTAGTCATTGCACAGGATATGACTGATAATAAAAGCTTCGCAGTTTATTTTGCAAAAGATGAAAAATCAAAAGTTAAAGATACTGATAAAGGCGTTGTACAGTATCATTTGAAGAAAAAAATCTAGAGCAAATCAGAGAGCGGAGCAGGACCGCTTAGACACCGAGGATTAAAGCAATTCGTGAAATAGATTTAACCGGAAGTGTCTGTCCTGCGCAGCTCGTTTCCACTATAAAAATAGAACGCGAAAAAGTTATTAAAATATAAACGTAGAAACTAAATATAGGCATGGCAATCAATTTTTCGTTTGATTGCCATGCCTATTAAATTTCTTATTACCAACCCTTTTTAACAATCTTATCGTTCAAATCTTTACATTGAGTGGTAAACCATTTCTCAAAATTAATTCCAAAATAAGAATAATGATAAACACCGATGCTATCATCAACTAATTGACAAAGTTCAGGGTATTTCTTAAAAGCATCCGTTTCCTTCATAGATACCAATAATTTTCTAGCCGTTCCACCAAACAACACTAAATGCTTAGGCTGAATTATCTTCCATTCTTCTACAAAAATATTAGCTGACTTTTGAAATATTTCCCTATTATCTTCAATAGCTTTAAATACTTCTATATTATTCTTTCTAACATCAGGACTTTCATCTAAATCATGATACTTTCTAGTACCCTTTTTGGATTTAGCTTGTTTTGCTTTATCCCAAGCTATATATTGCTTAGCTCTCTTTTCATCTAATTTTTTTGAATCATCAACAAATATCAAGGATTTATCTTTTTTTCTGGAGGCAAAAAAATCATTGGCTACATTAGAAGAATCGCTATCAACAACCCGCTTAATCACGTCAGTCGCATAGCACCCTCGAAACTTAGGATCATTTATTTGAAGATATAACTTCACCATATTCTGGTCTCTTTTATTATTTATCGGATTCTCATGGAAATTTTTCCATCCGGTTACAAGTTGTTCGTTTGCACGTGCAGCCACATTAAGAGCTACAAACATAAAATCTCGATTAAATTTATTCTGCCCCTCACCACTATCCGTTAAAAAGTCTTCCTTGAATTTTAAGTCTAAATCATACTTTTCACGCAATTTGTTAGGCTTTATATCGTCTTGTTCAAAATCTTTTTTAATTTGTTCATTATCGGGCAGGCCCTTTTCGCATACTAAAAAAGATCCGAAACTGCTCATATGGACTTACTTACCTTTGCCTGTTGAATCGGCATTGTTTTCATCACAAAATTTAGTAGAAACTTTTTCTAAATTCTGTGCGACTTCTTTATTAGTTGTCATCATTAACTTCCTTAACCCACTTATCAAGCAACATCAACTGCTGCCGATTGTGGAAATAATGCTGTCCATCTGGTATCACCGTCAAAACAGCCGAATGGTTATTTACAAATTCATTCACAACCGAAATCGGTGTATGATCATCCTTTTCTCCATAAAGAATTTGCGTAGGAGCTTCCCATTTCAAAGGATGTTCTCTGATAAATTGTAAATACTTATAAGACAAAATTTCTCTTTGATTGATTTTGATTTCCTTTTGAGATTTCAAATCAGCTTCACTAAAACCAGCTGCGGTTAATTTATCCAACACATATTTTTCCATATCTAGCATTGGAGAGATAAACAACGCCTGGTCAAGTTCACAATCTTGCAAAGCTAACATCCCTAAATAAACGCCGATACTATTAGCGATTATCGAAATCTGGTCAGATTTTTTAGAAATTTCATCGTAAACTTCACGAATTTTTTTAGGAGCTAGCCAAGGCAGATATCCATCATAATCAATGCCAATAACTTCACTTTTTGGACAATCTCTTTGAAACCGTCTGGCTTCAGCAGCACTGCCGCCCATTCCATGAATGTATAAGATTACTTTTTTCAGTTTCATTAGCCTTCTCTCAAAAATTATTAATTATTCCGATAAGCAGTGATGTAATCTAATAATCTGAATAAGGTGATTTTATTTTGATGGCGAATTTTATAATCAAGTTAGCCACTTTCAATAAAATTCCAAAATAAAAACACCAAGACGAAAAAATCAGGTATCATTGGAGTTCTCCACAAACAATGAAAGAGGTTTTTCGTCTTGATGCAA
>NZ_VDFO01000074.1:0-3312 GCF_009600995.1 Companilactobacillus halodurans
TGGTACAACCGTAAAAGAATTCACAGTGCTTTAAGCTATATGACCCCTAAGCAATTCGAAGAAACCAACGGCTTCAGTTTGTTAAATTAAGAATAGAGTTCGTGTCCGAGGATTTGACTTAAGTCCAGATAAGCCCTATAAACATAAGCTTTTGTCGAGGCGTTCTTAATCGTTACGTTAAAGACTTGATTTCCTTCTGGATCTACTTCAATAATATTACTTTCTTTACCTTTATCCTTGTAACCAAAGTCTATCAAGGTGTTTCCATTTGATTCTCTTTCGGCATAGCCAATTATATTTGTAAAGTTAGCCTTTCCGAGGTTTTTTCCGTAGGACCATTTTTGGTCAATAGTCATTTTCTTTTCGTTCACATGATATTGCACAGCTTGTGAATACTTACCTGATGTTTTCTTATCTCCATTCGTGACGTCTATATTGTTGTCATACAGGATAATATTTTCTCCATCAGCAGTCTTATTCAATTGATATAATCCGTGTTGGCCTCCGGTTATTGTGGTGCCTTTGGTTGGTGTCAATATCTTGCTACGATACTTCTTAGGCCATGATGACTTAGATTTTCCACTGTAAATCCAAATTATCTTATTAGTCTTGTAATTTAGTTTCATAATCATATCTTGGTTTCTACCAGAAATCATGATAGTATTGTCTGTTTTATCATAATCGACGGCATTTTGGTGGAACCAATCGACTTTCTTGTCAGAACCAGCTTTATAATTTTCGTACATTGACTTAGGCAAGATGCGCTTCAAATCAATTACTTTGACGATTTTACCGGTTTTATGAGAAATTTGAACCATGACATCTTCTTTATACTTCGAACCGTCATTAACTGTGGCTAAAATATCCTTGTTTGGTAATTCCAATAAGTCATGGTGAATAACAGTCGTTTCATCTTTGGAGTTTCCACTGTCGTTTGATTTAACTTTACTGTTGAAACTGTATTCTTTGTAAACTCTTCCCATTGGATCAGTTTCAATCAAGTCATTATAAACTGAAGAATCAACATTTTTCTTGGTCAAAATCAATAAGTGGCCGTCGTCTGTTTGTTCGATAGTATGTTGAGAATAGTCAGTCGAATACCATCTAACTGCTCCATCCGCATCAATCGCAAATGGCTCTTTGGTTGTTCGATTGATTAAAGTTAATTTATTAGTCCCAATATCCATCTTCGACTTATCATTTTTAGAAACTGAAACCTTGGCAGCTTTGACATATTTTGGCAAAGCCCCAGTTTTAATCTTTAGAGTCTTAGTTTCCGTTGTACCATTTTTATACTCAACTGTTACTGTTACTGTATTAGTCTCATCAGCATACAATCCCATAATAGGAACTTGGTGCGTCTTTTTATAACCCTTAACGTTATTAGATACATCGGTATTGTTTGTCTTTCCTTGAACGACATAAGAAACCTTAGCAGCTGAATCAGTTTTAAAAATCATCAAAGCTGTCAGTGGCGAATCTTTATATGGATTAACTTTTACATACGGATTATCCAATGTATTCGAATCTTTTTTAGTTTCCTCTTGATATTTTTTTGTTAATTTCTTTTGTGAATCTTCGCGCGTACTGATCAGTTTAGAACCGATATTTTTCTTGATTTGAGCAGTCGACAATGGCACGTTTTGAGATTTAGATTGTCCACTGCACCCGACCAATATCACGATAAATAGCGATAAAATAACTCCTATTCCGAGATATTTTTTCATTTATTTCCCTCCATTAATAATTTCCAACAATTCATTTTATCGAAATAAAATATACATTTTGTCAACTTTCCATGAAGATTTTATGAAATCCCTAACATAAAGTCCAGCCAAGCGACTCATAATCAAAAATAAACTTGTTTGGATTTTTTTCTTGTGCTATGATACCTGCAAGCGAAATAAATGACGTCAGTGAGCGTCAATTTTGGAGGAAAAAAACATGAAAATAGCAACAAATAACAACCAGCTCGATAGCTACCAAAAGAAAGTGGTTGCATCCACAGCTTCAGGATTTGGATTAGAAAATATGGACGTGATGTTCTTATCATTCGCCCTCTCATCCATCATCGCTGAATTGCATTTAAGTGGAACGCAAGCGGGACTTATCTCGACAATCACAAATATTGGTATGTTATTAGGTGGTATTTTTTTTGGAATTTTAGCCGATAAAATCGGTCGTATCAAAACTTTCAGTCATACAATTTTTATCTTTGCCTTTGCGACAGCAGCAATGTTCTTTGCTCATAACTTGACTATGATCTATATCTGTCGTTTCATTGCCGGTATCGGTGCCGGTGGTGAATATGGTATCGGAATGACTGTCTTAGCCGAAAGTTTCTCTAAAGACAAACTAGGAAGAGTATCTTCGTGGGTCGGTATGGCTGGACAAATTGGTGCCATCTTCGCCTCACTTTTAGCCGCCTTCATTCTCCCAACTCTAGGTTGGCATGCCCTCTTCTTATTCGGTGTTATCCCAGTGATTATTACCTTCTTCATCAGACACCATTTAAGAGAAAGCAAGACCTTTACTAATTCCTCCAAACAAAAGAACGGCAATATCAAACAACTTTTTGCAACACCAAAGATTGCTTATCAAACAATTGCTTTAATGGTAATGGCTATCGTTCAAATCGCCGGTTACTTTGGATTAATGAACTGGCTGCAAACAATCATGCAAAAACAAATGAACTTAACAGTTGGGGCTTCAACTTGGATGATTGCAACCATCTTAGGAATGTGTGCCGGCATGTTAACTTTCGGTTGGATTCTTGATAACTTAGGACCTCGTCTAGCATTCGGAATTTTCTTAACTGCTTCAGCAATTGGAGTTTACATCCTGACTTTACCAAGTAACGTTTGGTCATTGATCATCGTGGGTGCAGTTGTTGGTTACTTCTCAAACGGAATGTTTGCCGGTTATGGTGCTATCGTTAGTCGCCTTTATCCTACTGAAGTCAGAGCAACTGCTAACAACGTTATTATGAACGTCGGTCGCTGTATCGGTGGATTCTCAAGTTTAGCAATTGGTTTTATTCTAGATAACTACAACATCATGACAGTTATGGTCTTTATCTCAACGCTTTATATCATTAGTTTGATTGTCATGCTAACTATTACTAATCTAAAAGCTGCTAACTATAAAAACATCTAATAGTAAGTAAAAAGCATGGTACTCAATTATTGTGAAGTGAACCCTCCTAGTTGGAGTAATCCAACGGGAGGGTTTTCTTTGTTTTCAAAAGATATTAAATTGGCTTGTATAACAGATGTTAATAATGGGTTGCCTATTGTACAAGCTATGAAAAAA
>NZ_VDFO01000075.1:0-2903 GCF_009600995.1 Companilactobacillus halodurans
AACTACAAAACTCCACGGGAACTATTCACTAGTTTCTGTGGAGTTTAGAAATGTACTTTTCTGGTACTGATATATTTCGTATTTATTTTTGGACAAGTGGCTAACTTGTTCTTGTAATTTTCGGAAAGAATTTTTTGATTATGCTACTATAAAAATATACATGTTCATGAGGTGATTGATATGAAACAAGGATTATTATTAGTCAATTTGGGTTCACCAGCATCTCCAAAAACAGCCGATGTCAAAAGTTATCTCTTGGAATTTCTTAGCGATACTAACGTTATCGAAATGCCAAAAGCCTTTTGGCAACCGCTGCTTCGTGGAGTGATTTTGCCCATGAGATCATGGCGTTCAGCTACCTTCTATCAAGATTCTTGGACTAAAGATGGTTCGCCATTAATAGTCAACACGCAAAAAATCACTAATCGAGTTCAAAAGCTGCTACCAGCCTGGAACGTCAAAATGGCCATGACCTATGGTCAACCAGATATCGTACAGACTTTAAAAGAAATGCAAAAATCGGGTTGTCAAAAAATCGTTTTGTTGCCGCTTTTCCCACATTATACGCAAAGTACGACTAAGTCGATTATCGAACAAGCCAAATCTTCTGGCGTTAACCTGCACATTATCAAGCAATTTTACGACCAACCAATCTATCAACAGATTCTCGCCAGTCAAATTCAAGAATCTTGGGATAAAGATAATTATGACCAATTATTAATCAGCTACCATAGTATTCCCACGGCAATGGTCAAACATGGCGACCCTTACCAAGATGAGTGCAACCAGACCACCGCTGCAATTTCCAAGCTCTTAAATATTCCTGATAATAAAATCACAACAGTTTACCAATCGAAATTTGGCCCCATGCCTTGGTTAAAGCCATATCTCAAAAATGCCTTAATGCAAGCTGTTGAGTTAGGCAAAAGAAATATCTTGATTGCAACGCCTTCCTTTGTAGCTGATTGTCTCGAAACAATTGAAGAAGACTACGTTCAAAATTACCAAACTTTCAAAGCTAGCGGCGGAGACAAATTTCAATTAGTTCCACCAATGAATGATGATCCGCGTTTTTGTAAATTCCTCGCCGATTTAGCCTTAGGAAGCGAGATTGTTAATGCCACAGACTAAAAAAAGCCTCGATGAAATCAACGAAAGCGTCAAAGTCCCTAGCGTTTATGAGACTTCATTCTTACAAAAATTTCTAGCATATAGTGGACCTGGAGCTTTGGTTGCCGTCGGTTACATGGATCCAGGAAATTGGCTGACTTCATTATCTGGTGGCAGTCAATATCGTTACGAACTATTATCAGTTTTACTGATTTCGATTCTTATCGCTATGTTCATGCAATCCTTGTCTATTAAATTAGGCGTTGTGGCTCGACAAGACCTTGCTCAAGCAATTGCTGTAAAAGTTCCCAAATCCATTCGATATTTTCTCTGGATTTTAAACGAAATTGCCATGATGGCCACCGATTTAACAGGCGTGATTGGAACTGCCATCGCTTTACGATTATTATTTGGCTTGCCATTGATTTTCGGAATTTTACTGACGATATTTGATGTCTTAATCGTTCTTTTATTCTTGCGTTTTGGCATTCGGCGGATTGAATTTATCGTTTTATCAGCTATTTTAGTTGTTGGAATAATCTTTGGAATCGAAGTCTTTCGCGCGCATCCAAATCTTTTCCAGATTGCTTCTGGTATTTTACCAACCAGCGACCTCTTAAAAAATCATGAAAAATTAGTTCTAAGTTTAGGAATTGTTGGCGCCACTATCATGCCGCATAATATTTATCTGCATTCTTCTTTAGCCCAAAGTCGGCGTTACGATCACAACATTCCCGCTCAAGTAAACGAAGCACTGCGTTTTGCTAATTGGGATTCCAACGTTCATCTGGTTGCTGCCTTTATTATTAACGCTTTATTGCTGATTTTAGGTGGAACGCTTTTCTTCCATAAAACTGGTCAGCTAGCTAGTCTACAAGCTGTTTTCAATGGCCTTAAAAATACTGCCATCGTCGGAAATTTAGCTAATCCTTTAATGAGTTGGCTCTTTGCCTTTGCTTTATTAATCACCGGCATGATTTCCTCAATTACCAGTACCCTTTCGGGACAAATCGTTATGGAAGGCTATCTAAACATTCGCTTACCACTCTGGCAACGGCGATTATTAACAAGATTCGTTACCTTGATTCCAATTTTAATCATAGGTTTCATGGTCGGATTCAATGAACAGGATTTTGAAGACTTAATCGTTTATGCTCAAATAGCTTTAAGTATTGCCTTGCCATTCACGCTCTTCCCCATGATATTTTTAACCGCTAATAAAAAACTCATGGGCAAACACGCTAATTCACTAGTCGTTACAATTGTTGGCTGTTTGTTGGCAGGTTTTATTACTATTTTGAATTTGCAATTGATTTTTTCATTAATCTAAAAAGTAATAGCGCTGATAATCATATAAGACTGATTATCAGCGCTATTTTTTTGAAAACTTTTATTTAATCATTCTCTGTATTGAGAATTTTACCTGTTATAGCATTGATTTTAACTTCTTTTTCCTTAGAACCATGTTTAACATTAACTTCCCAATAAGTTACGCCTAATTCCTGTTCCAGACTAAATTCTTTTGCCTGGCTATTTTTAAGCTTTTTTTCGGCAATCTTCGTAATTTTATTAAGACTCAATAATTTATCTAATTTAACTTTATCATCTTTACGCGCTTGGCCGTTTTGTTCATCGTCGTCTAAATTTTCAGTTTTCTTACGTAAAATTTTTTTGGCGAATTTTATAATCAAGTTAGCCACTTTCAATAAAATTCCAAAATAAAAACACCAAGACGAAAAAATCAGGTATCATTGGAGTTCTCCACAAACAATGAAAGAGGTTTTTCGTCTTGA
>NZ_VDFO01000076.1:0-2736 GCF_009600995.1 Companilactobacillus halodurans
AAACTACAAAACTCCACGGGAACTATTCACTAGTTTCTGTGGAGTTTAGAAATGTACTTTTCTGGTACTGATATATTTCGTATTTATTTTTGGACAAGTGGCTAACTTGTTCTTGTAATTTTCGTAACAGTTTTTTTGTTTTTATTTATTGATTTGTTTATATGGTTTGTGCACGGAAAAACCCAGATCATTTAGATCTGGGTTTTAGTTTATTCATTTCTAAATCTCTAAGGGTACAAAAACACAATAAAGAGCCAGCCTACATTACTTTGAGTTTTATCGTTTCTAAATCTTTAAGGGTACAAAAACTAATTAAGATATTGTTAACGCCTGAATTTAGTTTTATCGTTTCTAAATCTTTAAGGGTACAAAAACTCGTTAATATACTATTCACTCAATCACCTTGTTTTATCGTTTCTAAATCTTTAAGGGTACAAAAACTCTGTGTCGCTCCCTCGGGAACAATTACAAGTTTTATCGTTTCTAAATCTTTAAGGGTACAAAAACTGTTTCATGAAGAATTTAACGTAAACATTGGTTTTATCGTTTCTAAATCTTTAAGGGTACAAAAACTGCTGACCCTGTCATGAAGATTACTGATAGGTTTTATCGTTTCTAAATCTTTAAGGGTACAAAAACTCAAGCAAATATTAGGATTAGCTTTCACCCGTTTTATCGTTTCTAAATCTTTAAGGGTACAAAAACTAATTAAGATATTGTTAACGCCTGAATTTAGTTTTATCGTTTCTAAATCTTTAAGGGTACAAAAACTTACACTGTATCCCTTGTGGCACTAAGGGAGTTTTATCGTTTCTAAATCTTTAAGGGTACAAAAACTGCTCCTTGGAACACTTATAACTATACCGAGTTTTATCGTTTCTAAATCTTTAAGGGTACAAAAACTGTTTGTATTGAATTCCTAACTCATGAAGTGTTTTATCGTTTCTAAATCTTTAAGGGTACAAAAACTAAAGAAGATGACAAGTGGGTCAAAACAGGGTTTTATCGTTTCTAAATCTTTAAGGGTACAAAAACTGGTATAAATATATATAAATAGTCTCAAAAGTTTTATCGTTTCTAAATCTTTAAGGGTACAAAAACCTCAAATCAAAAAATTGAATTATTATTAATTTTCCAAAAATTTGGTCTCTGCATCAGATAGCAAATATTTTTCTGGATCAAGCGACGTCTCGTAACCCAAAATCTCATTTACTACCTTCAATAATACCAAATCTTTACTTGGAATAAAATTGATTTCATCATTGCCAATATATTGAGAAATTCGTCTTATTGAATTTACGAAGTTCATTTCCGTTACCACATATTTATTAGGATAATGCATACTGACTGACTTTTTTAATTCGTCACTTGGTAGTAACTGGTGAAATTCATCAGCACTAATAATTATTTTTTCTAAATCACCTGACGTTAATGGAACATTCTCAAGATTGTTACCTAAATAAATGATTTTTAAATCATAATTCAGAGTTAATTTTTTAAGACTCAGAATAAAGTTGGCTTCATCTTCAGGTGCCACAAAACCACTTATATCATATAAGATTACCCAAGAAGTTTTGCTTAAACTCTTCAACTGAAATTCTAAAAAGTTAACAAACTCATCCAATAAAACTCCGGTATCTAAAAATTCTAAAGGGTAATTGATTCCATCTGATTCATATCCTACTATCAAACGGTTTTTCAATAATTCAAGATATGATGTATCTTCAAATTCGGCTCTTAAATTATTTGAGTAAGTCTTTAATAGTTTCTGAACAATGATTTCTAATTTTAAAGTCTCATTATTCAATTGCTCTATTTCGTGATCAATCTCATTATCATCAGACAAGCTATTCAATAACTCAAACAATAATGTACCCTTTTTGTAAGTCATCTGCGTATAAATATCGTTTCGACTGTTTATAAAATAGACATTATTATTCCTTACTGATAATTTATCGTCATTATATAATATTTCAATTTCATCTTCGCCATAAATATTCGTTGTTAGTTGGGGATTTTTATGAAAATAATAATATAAACTGCGATATATTTCCCAGATTTGTTTCCTATTCGGGCCCGTTATATATGCAGCATCTTCAAAATCTATTTCCAAAAATTTTTGATTTTCTATTTCGATTTTTAATGTCATATAATGACCAGCTCTTTATTACCAACCAATTCTTCTTGCTTACTGCGACTACCCACTAAAATCTTCATATCGTTATATTGTTTCTCACTGACAGCAATCAATCTAACTTCTCCATGCACAGGCAAAAAACGTTTGATAGCTTTTTCGTACTTTTTCCCAGCACTACGATTTTGAATGGCACGGGCATAAACGGAATACTGTAACATTGTGAAACCATTTCTAATCAATTCTTTTCTAAAAATTCGATATTGTCGTTTTTCATTGACAGTATCAACAGGCAAGTCAAACATACACATCATTCTCATATTTTGATACTTCAACTTTCTTCACCTACAAAATTTTTCAATTTTATTTTTAAAAGTAATTCAGGGCTGTGTTCTTCCATCGCTAATATGAAACTAGCTACATATTCCTCCATTGAGTTTGCAATAGTCGTTTTTCTATTGTTTAGAGTTATTTCTTGATGGCGAATTTTATAATCAAGTTAGCCACTTTCAATAAAATTCCAAAATAAAAACACCAAGACGAAAAAATCAGGTATCATTGGAGTTCTCCACAAACAATGAAAGAGGTTTTTCGTCTTGATG
>NZ_VDFO01000077.1:0-2611 GCF_009600995.1 Companilactobacillus halodurans
TCGAACATCTAAAGGGCATGAATGGTGTCCTTTTTTGGTGTTCTTAAATGGTTATTACTAATAAATGGTATACAAAAATAAAGTTGATGGCAAAATACCTATCAACTTTATTTATCGTACAGCCTTAATAATTCAATAAAATAAGCCAGTTGCAACAGTTTTAGAATAGTTGCAACTGGCTTATTATTTTTAAAGCCATTTTTCAAGAAAAAGTCGATATGCTACCCTTATTGGAGAAATCATATTCATTTAGGGGGAATTATGAAAAAAATTCAAAAATTACCGACTGAGATTAAGTCAATTTGGCGAATTAATGCTGCCGTTGACTTTTTTATCACCTTAGTGATAGCTCTTGGATTCTTCATCTGGAGAAATTTCTCATCCAATGGTTTTCAAAAAGTTTTATCCGTCATCATTATTATTTCGGTATCATTTGCCATTATTTCACTTATCTCTGAATTGAGCTTAATCAATTATCATTGGAAATATTGGACTTATTTTGTTGATGAGCGTCAAGTCGAATTGCATTATGGCTTCTTCTTTCAAAAAGAAATCGTCATCCCTATTTCTCGAGTTCAAAATGTCACCTTGTCACAAGGACCTTTTTTACGTTTAAAAGATTTACAAAAGATTACTGTTCAGACTGCAGCTGGTGCTAAAGAAATCGATGGCCTGAAAACAACTGAAGCTAATAAAATCAAAGATTTGATTATGCGTTTAGCTCGGGAGGCTAAAAATGATATCTAAACCGCAACATATCCATCCCATTGCTTTAGTTTTCTTTCTTTATGATTCATTGAAACAGTTGGTATTTCCAGCACTGATTATTTTCTTTGGAATCGTAAACGCAGAAAACGAAAAGTGGCTAATTATTTTTTCAGTTTTATTAATTAGTTTTATCATCATCAAAACATTTTTAGGTTATTTTATGTTCACTTATCAACTATCAAATGATGAAATTTTTATAAAATCAGGTATCTTCGTTAAAAAGCTCAATCACATTCCTTATGAGCGAATTCAAAATATTACTTCAAACCAATGGTTCTTTCTTAAACCTTTTAAATTAGAAGAATTAAAAATTGAAACTGCTGGTCAATCAGATAAACCTGAAGTCTCTTTAAAAGCCGTTCCCGATTCATTACGTCCAAAAATTGCTAATTTACGAAATCACCAAGAACACTCAAAATCAAAACAAGCATCTGAAAATTCTTATCATATCAGCTTTAGAGATTTAATTAAATTTTCACTGACATCAACGGCAATCATCAATGCTCTTATTGTGGCATTTGCCCTCTTTGGGAAAATTCATGATTTTATAGATGAAAGAGAACTGAAAACAATTGCTGATAAAGTTATTAACCTTCAAATAGTCTTAATGATACTTCTACCAATTGCAATTTTCTTTGTTTTTTATCTGCTTTTAAGCTTTATCTTATTTTCAAAGTATTACGATTTTAAACTTACTGAAGCAAAAGGCCACTTAGAAACGATGCGTGGGCTCTTCAAAACTCGCAAAACTAATATTAACTTGAATCGTGTTCAAGCAATTTTGATAAAACAAAATTTTTTAAAAAGACTTTTCAGTATTGCCACAGTTCAACTTGTCATTGTCTCTAATTCTACTGAAGATGATACTGAAGAAAATGTCATTATCATGCCTGTTATCAATTATGAAAAAGTTACTGATTTCTTGAATCAATTCTTTCCAAATATTCCTGTTGAAGAAACTAGTCACTTTAACCCATTAACCGCTACTTACTTTTACAAATTTAGAAATGCGACAATTGGAATGGCAATAACTATCGGTCTGATAGTTTTATTACTGCATAGATTTGTTTTACTAACGACAATTTTAAGTATTTTAGGATTATTGATTTGGTATTTGCCAGCTTATTTATCAGCTAAAAGATCCAATATTCAATTTTTAAACGATAAATATTTGCAACTTCAAAATAATCATCTATTAACTAAACAAATTGCACTAATCCCTAAGGCAAGTCTTCAATTTACTAAAAAAAGTCAAAGCCTTTGGCTAAAAAGAAAAAATATTGCTAATATTGCTTTAAATATTCGTTCAGGGGTCTCCCAAAAGACCTTTGCTGTTACTTATCAAGCAGAAAATGATATTGACTCAATTATGCGATGGTACAAGAAAACAACCAATAATCAAAATTGATTATTGGTTGTTTTTATCTTTGTCTTGATTCACTAAAGACTTTTCTATTCGTCAATAATTCATACGTTATCATTAAAATTGCTCCGATAACAATACCAATTCCATTCGCAATAACATCATTGATATCGCTCGTCCGATTGATTAAAAAGATATGTGATAGGTAATATTGAGTAGTTTCAATTCCACCTCCGATAAAAAATCCTAAAATTGCCATTGAAATAATTGATATTTGTGGAAAAGAACGTTTAATCAATAAACCAAGAGGCACCGTCAAAATAATATTTTCCATGAATCCAATTTCAAAAATAGGCGAATTTTATAATCAAGTTAGCCACTTTCAATAAAATTCCAAAATAAAAACACCAAGACGAAAAAATCAGGTATCATTGGAGTTCTCCACAAACAATGAAAGAGGTTTTTCGTCTTGATGCAAGA
>NZ_VDFO01000078.1:0-2319 GCF_009600995.1 Companilactobacillus halodurans
AAAATAGTGTGGTGGCGATAGTGAGAAGGATACACCTGTTCCCATGCCGAACACAGAAGTTAAGCTTCTCCGCGCCGAAAGTAGTTGGTGGGAAACTACCCGCGAGGATAGGGAGCTGCCACGCAAGTTAAGGAATCGACAATGTCGATTCCTTTTTTCGTGCCTTCTTTTTTTAAAAATTGAATTGCTAATGATTTATGGAGAGTAAAGACAGAATAAGACAACTGTAAATGAAGTCTAGTTTGTGGTTAAATTGTTAACTATAGAATACTTTATAGAGAAGGTACCACAAATGATAAAATTTCGACAAGCAACAATAGATGATGCAAAAGCTTTAATTGACATTTATGCACCATACATAACAAATACCACGATTACTTTTGAAGATGAAATACCTACGGTTGAGAACTTTCAACAAAGAATCAGAGAAATATCGCAGACTTTTCCTTATTTAGTCGCTTTAGACGAGGATAACAAAATTCTTGGTTATGCATACGCTCATCTTTATGGACCAAGAGCTGCCTATGCTTGGACGACTGAAGCTAGTATTTATGTTGATCAGAATTACAAAGGACATGGACTAGGAACGACTTTATATCAAAAATTGGAACAAATCCTCAAGAAGCAGCATGTTGTTAATTTACTAGCGTGCGTGACTGAAGAAAATCTTAACAGCATTAAATTTCACGAAAAATTGGGTTATAAACAAGTAGGAACTTTTAAAAAGGTTGGCTTCAAATTCGGTCGTTGGCTTGATGTAACTTGGCTGCAAAAGACTTTGAATCAACGTGCTGATGTTATGGGACCAATTATTCCTATTGATAAAGTTGATATTTTGGAGTAAATGCTTGACCTCAAGTTGACTTGAAGCTTTATAATAGTTTTTGTAATGGAAGGAGCATTTTATGACAAAATTAACTGATACTTTTGATATTAATAATGGTGTAAAGATTCCTAAGGTAGCTTTTGGTACTTGGCAGATTCCTGCAAGTCAAGCTTACCAAGCAGTTAAGGATGCAATCGATGTTGGCTACAGACACATTGATACAGCTCTAGCTTACGGAAACGAAAAAGAAGTTGGCCAAGCGGTCAAAGATTCTGGAGTTGAACGTGAGGATATTTTTGTTACTTCAAAATTGCCTGGTCAAACAAAGACTTATGATGGTGCTTTAAAAGACTTTGATACAACTATGAATAATTTAGGTTTAGATTATTTGGATCTCTATATTATCCATGCTCCATGGCCATGGAATGATATTGGTTCAAATCATGATAAGGAAAATCAAGATGTTTGGCGCGCCATGGAAGAAATTTATAAGTCCGGTCGTGTTAAGGCTATCGGTGTTTCAAACTTTAACGTTCATGATTTGGAGAATATTTTAGAAGTAGCTAAAGTAAAGCCAATGATTGACCAAATTCAGTACTATATCGGTTATACCGAACCAAAAATCACTAAATTTGCTCAAAGTCACGATATTTTGGTCGAAGCATATTCACCACTTGCTACAGGTGGCTTGATTCACAACCAAGATGTTTTGAAGATTGCTGAAAAGTACAATGTCAGTGTTCCTCAATTGGCAATTGAATTCGTCGTTCAAAATGGCGTTTTGCCATTGCCAAAGGCTGTTCATAAGGAACATATCGAATCTAATGCTAAGTTAGACTTCACAATTAGTGATGAAGATATGAAAACTTTAAATGCGATGCCTGATACAGCCCCATCACACACACATAATTCAACTCAAGGATAATAAATTGTTAAAATAATAGACCTCATAAATAGATTAAATATCTGTTTGTGAGGTTTTCTTATTAATTGCAATTGGCTGTTTGCTATTAGTATACTTATTGTGCATATAAGATTACTAATTAAGAGGCGGGGTGTTGGTTTTGAAAAAGAATTTATTAACTCTTGGATTATTATTGTTATCGGTGACGATTTTAGGTGGATGTTCGAGTAATCAAGCTTCATCAAACCAAACTCAGACAACAACTAAAAGCGAATCATTAGTCGATAGTACTAAAGTAAGTTTAAAATCGGCAATATCACTTTATCAAAAAACTTATCCAGATTCAGATATTACTTCAATCGAACTGGATAAGACTGTTGGTAAGCCAGTATATGAAATCGAAGGCGTTGACGATAATAAAGAATATAAATTAAGTATCAATGCCAAGAATAAAAAAATTTTACCGAAAATTACAAGAACAAGTTAGCCACTTGTCCAAAAATAAATACGAAATATATCAGTACCAGAAAAGTACATTTCTAAACTCCACAGAAACTAGTGAATAGTTCCCGTGGAGTTTTGTAGTTTA
>NZ_VDFO01000079.1:0-2146 GCF_009600995.1 Companilactobacillus halodurans
TGGATTTAGAAATCTTGACCATTTTATTAAGAGAATAAGATTGATTTGCGCATAAAAAAAGTACCCTCAATGAGGGTACTTAATAAGCTCAAAAATCATTCATCAATACGATTTGACAAAGAGCCAAAACTAATAGGCATGGCAATCACAAGACGATTGCCATGCCTAATTGTTTAATACTCAAAAATTAAACATTACATTTTTCTTTAAGAGTTGAAAGTTTCAAATTATTACATAACGTGAAGTACGTGTAGGACAACACCAACAACGAACAAACCAAGAATAATAACGATTGGTGAAACTTTCTTCTTTAGTAGCCACATACAGAACAATGTTAGTAGTAGAGCTGCTAAACCAGGAATCAATTGATCCAAGTTATCTTGCAATGTTGTTACCTTGTGAGCTGTCAATGAAAGTCCAGCCTTTTGTTGAATCAAGGCTTCCTTGATACCTGCAGCGCCAGATGGCAAGTGCGACCAATCAATGTAAGCACCTTTATCTAGTTTTACAGTTGAAACCGTAGGCGTGAACTTAACAACAACCCAACGGTTGATCAAAGCACCTAGGATAAACATACCTAGAATTGAAGCACCCTTAGTAATATCTTGAAGAGTACCACCTGAAACGTCATCTGTAATCTTAGAACCGGCTTTATAACCAAGTTCTTGTGTGTACCACATGAAGGCCATACGAATAGCATTCCATGCTACGAAGTAAATGATTGGTCCAATAATGTTACCAGTCATAGCTAGTGAAGCAGCTAAAGCACCGATAATAGGCTTAACAGTGAACCAGAACACAGGATCACCAATACCAGCCAAAGGACCCATCATACCAACTTTAACACCTTGGATAGCAACATCATCAATAGGTGCACCATTGGCACGTTCTTCTTCCAAGGCCATTGTTACACCTAAAATAGGTGAAGCCAAGTAAGGGTGACAATTAAAGAATTCCATGTGACGCTTTAAAGCAGCGGCACGATCTTCTTTTGTTTTATATAATTTTTTCAATACTGGAATTAAAGAATAAGTCCAGCCACCATTTTGCATACGTTCGTAATTCCATGAACCTTGAAGGAATGTTGAACGCCACCAAACAGCGATTCTATCTCTTTTAGAAATTTTAACTTGATCTGCCATTTTTATGAGTTCCTCCCTCTTAGTAGTTATCTATGATGTCGCCGACTGGATCACCGGTGTTAGAGGAAGAACTTCCTCCACCATCGTTTGAACCGCCATTACCACCTGATTTAGATAATTTCAAGTAGATGAGCGCCATAGAAATACCGATAGCACCAAGACCAATTAGTGTTAAGTCTGTAACTGTAGCAAGTACGAAACCAATTGCGAAGAATGGCCATACTTCTTTAGTAGCCATCATGTTGATAACCATTGCATAACCAACGGCAACAACCATACCACCACCAAGTGACAAACCATCTGTCAACCAAGTAGGCATAGCATCAAGTAAGGCCTTAACAGGACCAGCACCAATAGCAAGAATCAATGCTGCAGGGATAGCGATACGTAGACCTTGCATACAGATAGCAACATATTGCCAGAAATCAATCTTTCTAAAACTACCTTCTTCAGCAGCTTTATCCATGATGTGAACAATACCAGTTGCCAACGTACGACATAGGATAGTTAGTAGCAATCCGGCAACGGCTAGAGGAACAGCAATAGCAATGGCTGAACCAACACCCTTTTGTCCTTTACCACCAAGAACCAAAATAATAGCTGAAGCAACAGCTGCCAAAGCAGCATCAGGTGCTACGGCAGCACCGATATTAGCCCAACCTAAGGCGATCATTTGTAGTGAACCACCAAGGATAAGGCAAGGTAACAAGTTACCTGTAACTAAGCCGATCAATGTACATGCGATAACTGGTTGGTGAAAATGGAATTCATCCAAGATACCTTCCATACCAGCTAAGAACGACACGATAACGACTAAAATAATCTGAATAGCATTTAATTGCATGATTATTAATCCTCCGTTTTATTTCTGATATAAAGGCGAATTTTATAATCAAGTTAGCCACTTTCAATAAAATTCCAAAATAAAAACACCAAGACGAAAAAATCAGGTATCATTGGAGTTCTCCACAAACAATGAAAGAGGTTTTTCGTCTTGATGCAAG